>JBHEPQ010000117.1:0-5934 GCA_046260215.1 Chromatocurvus sp. | reverse complement strand
GGCACGTACAGCCGCAACCAGGGGTAAGCGGCAACGCTGGATATTGCGCATTGTCATAAAAATGTCACAAGTGACGTTGTATGATGCGGCGCAAATTCAGGTCACTCAGGGAAAACTTATGACTTCGCTTGCCACATGCCCCACTCTGTTAAACACGGCGACACGTTATGCGGTAGCTGTATTGTCGGCTTCGGTCTGCACAACGGTCCTCGGCCAGCAGACCCAGTCGGCGGACACGATTGAAGAGGTCACGATCATCGGGGAGCGCCAGACCTACGGCAGCAACACCGCCTCCGACAGCATGAAGATGCAGCAATCGCCGATCACCAGCGTCAACGCGCTCCTGGACAATTTGCCTGGTGTATCGATTCAGGAGGGTGACAGCTACGGCTTTGACGACTGGTCGACCACCATTGCGGTGCGCGGCTTTCAGATCAGTCTTGCGGATCAGCAGATCGGCACCACCATTGATGGTATTCCGAACGGGGGCTCCAACTACGGTGGCGGCTCAAAAGCCAATCGCTACCTAGACAGCGCCAACTTGAAAACGGTGACGGTATCCCAGGGCACTGCGGATATCGGTTCGCGCTCACTCGAGGCCCTGGGCGGCACTATCGATTTCGTCACGCAGGATCCCGAGGCTGAGTCGCGCATCCGCATGCAGGGTGCGTTCGGCGAGTACGATGCCGAGCGTTACTACGTGCGCTACGACACCGGCACCTTCCTCGGAAACACCAGCGCGTGGATTTCAGCATCGAGCCAGGAGGCCAGCGACTGGGTCAACGGCGCAGCGGAAAACGAGCGCGATCACCTGGCCGCCAAGCTCGTTTCGCGCTTTGAGCGCGGCGACATCACCGCTTACCTCTCTTACGATGACATTCAGGAAAATAATTATCAGCGGCTGTTCTCGCCCGAGGCCTACGCAGAAGACTCAGGCTGGGATCGTCTGACCGACACCTGGACCGGCGTACCCTATGTGGACCAGGTGAACCGCAATGGCTGGGCGACACTGCGCGAGAACACGCTCGGTTACCTGAAAGGCGACTTTGAGTTTGACGGCGGCCTGCGCATCGAGGCCTCAGGCTATTTTCACGATAACGAAGGCCGCGGTGACTGGATACCACCCTATCTGCTCGACGTGGTCGACGACGCGGGCGGCCCGCAGTCCGAGGCTCTGGGGCTTGCCCAGGTCGACGGTGGCGGCATCCTCGGGCAGATCTTTTTTGTAGACGACCAGGGCAGTGCGCTGAGCCCGGAAGCCGGCTGCGTATCGTCCATTACTTTCCCCTACGGTGGCGCGGGGCCGCAGTACGATCCGGCCTGCTATGCACCCGGCGCGCTCGCTGTGCAATCCTACCGTAGTACAAACTACGAGAAGGAGCGCCGCGGCCTGACGCTGGACGCCACCTGGGACACCGAAATCGCGGGCTTTGCCAACACCCTGCGCGGCGGCGTGTGGTACGAGGATGCGACCCGCGACGAAACCCGCACCTGGAGTAAAATCACTGACACGCGCGTCGGCATCGCGTTCGACAACACGCCCTACTGGACCCAGTACGACCGGAGTTATCCGCAGGACACGCTGAAATGGTATCTGGAGGACAGCGCAGACGTCGGTGATTTCACCTTCAGTCTGGGGGTCAAGCAGTTCCTGGTCGACGTCGAGCGCGAGGACAACTTTGGCGAGACGCCGAACGCGGCGGTAGACTCCGATTCCGATGCGCTATTCTCGGGTGGTGTGGTCTGGCAGGCGCCGATCGAGGGGCTGGAGGTGTTTGCTGGCTACGCCGAGAACTTCAAGGCCATCGGTGACGAGGTTCTCGAGCGCCCCAGTTCCGATCTGGGCGCACTGGAGCCGGAGACGGCCGAGAACGTGGAGTTCGGCCTGCGCTACGCCAACCCGCGCTACCGGTTGAGTGCCACCTATTACGATGTCGAGTTCAGCGACCGCATCATCTTTCTCAGCCCGGAAAGCGCTTCGGGGCCGAATTATGACATCGGTACCAACGGCACCTACTTCAACGCCGGCGGCATCGATTCCAGCGGCCTGGAACTCACGGCAGACATCGACCTGACACCGACGCTCTCGCTCTACGGTGCCTACACCTACAGCGACGCCACCTATGTCGGCACCGGCGACCCCTCGGTTGATACGGGCCTTGGCGTGGTGCCCGGCAATGATGTCGTGGGCATACCCTCAGATCAACTCGTGCTGTCTTTGGACTGGGTGCGCGGCGGTCTGGCCGCAGGATTGACCGGCAAATACACCGGCGAACGCGCCGTGCGCCTGGACAACAGCTGGGTGGCCGAGGATTACATCACGGCCGATGCCTATTTCACGCTCACGGGCGACAACGTCGGCAGTGCTCTTTCGGGCTGGTCAGTGACGCTGCTGGTGAACAATCTGTTCGACGAGGAGTATCTGGGCGCCATCGCCGGTGAAGGTGCCTGGATCGGTGCACCACGGACCTTATCGGCCTCGTTCACGCTCGATATCTGAGGCACTGCCGCAGAGGTTTCAAGCGCTTTTTCAGCCGGCTTTACGCCGGCTTTTTTTTGAGCCGGCACCAGGGCCCTGATCAATCATTCAAGGAGATAGCCATGCCCCATGGAATCACGCGACGCCAGACTGTGATCGGCATGACCTCGCTGTTGAGCGTGCCTGCGATCGTCCGCGGCGCCCCGGTCGAAAACCCATCCGGCGGACCTTTCCGACACGGGGTCGCCAGCGGCGATCCGGAGGCGCGTTCCGTCGTCCTGTGGACGCGCTTGTCCGGCGCCACGGCACCGCAGACTGTGCGCTGGCAGGTCGCGACCGATGCGGCGTTCGGCAAGATCGTGGCGCAGGGCGAGGCGCAGGCACAGCGCGAGCGCGATTTTACGGTCAAGGTCGTCGCCGGCGGGCTCGAGCCTGGCGGCCGCTATTACTACCGCTTCGTGCATGCCGGCAAGCACTCGGCAATCGGCCGCACTCGCACACTCCCCGAGGGCGCGCTGGAGCGGCTGGGGCTGGCCGTGGCATCGTGCTCAAACTTCCCGTTTGGATACTTCAACGCCTATGAAGCAATTGCGCTTGATCCTGACGTCGACATGGTGCTGCACCTCGGCGACTATCTGTATGAGTACGGTAGCGATAGCTGGGGCGCCGCAATGGGGCAGGACATGGATCGCGCACACTCCCCGGCCCACGAGACTGTCAGCCTGGCGGATTATCGGCTGCGCCACGCGCAGTACAAATCCGACCCCCAGTCGCAGGCCATGCACGCAGCTCACCCGCTGGTCGCCATCTGGGACGATCACGAATCGGCCAACAATCCCTGGACCGGCGGCGCCGAGAATCACCAGAGCGATACCGAGGGCGACTGGCCAGGCAGGCGGGACGCCTCCCTGCAGGCCTATTATGAGTGGATGCCGATACGCGAGCCCGCGCCCGGGCAATCACCTGCAGATTACTGGCGCCACTATCGCTTTGGGGATCTCGCCAGCCTGATAACACTCGAGACACGCCACAGCGGGCGCGATCAACAGCTGGAGTATGCAGACCACCCCGAAGCGCTGCGCTCGGCCGAGGGCGCAGAACGATTCCTGTCTGAGGTGCTGGCTGACCCGACGCGCGACATGCTCTCGCCGTCAATGAATACCTTTCTGGAGCAGGCAGTTACTGAGTCCGTCGATCGCGGCGTAGCGTGGCAACTGATCGGCAACCAGATTCCCATGGCGCGGACGCGCTCGCCGCAGCTCGACGCGCAGGACCTCGCGCAACTGCGCACATGGCTGGACGACGACAACTACGCCCGCGCACAAATGATCGCGCAGCGCGGTGCTCTCGGGCTGCCCTTTTACCTGGATCCCTGGGATGGCTACCCGGCGGCACGCGAGCGCTTCTATGGTTTGTGCCAGCGTGCCGGTGCAGACGCACTGGTGGTATTGACAGGGGACAGCCACAGCTTCTGGAGCAACCGCCTGTATACGGATAGCGGCCAGCCCATGGGCGTGGAGCTGGGGACAACCGGCATCTCGTCACCGACGGATTTTGCCGCCTTCGGTACCGAGGGTGCCGCGTTGATGGACCAGCGGCTCGCGGACAGCAACCCCGAGGTGCTCTGGACCAGCGGCTCGCACAACGGCTATCTGCGCCTTGTGCTCACGCGTACGCAGGCAGTCGCTGATTTTATAGGCGTCAGCACCGTGCGCGAGCGCCAGTACTCAGTGGAACGACTGCGCCGCGATATTATTGAACGCAAGCCTGTTTAACCCAGGGCTATTGGAGTTAAGGCGGGGGCCACCAGAACAGCTACCGCTGCAGGCAGCCAGTCAGTGGCGCAGCGTCAGCGCCCGCTCGCAGGCCCAGGCGCTGCCGGCGGGCGCGCAGCCTGTTGCGGCTCAGCCTGTTGCGGCGCAGCCTGATGCGGCGCAGCCTGATGCGGCGCAGCCTGATGCGGCGCAGCCTGATGCGGCGCAGCCTGTATAGCCATTACGACCGACCGCTTTTTTAGCAAAATGTAGATAAAGCACGCGAAATACAGGCCAATAACCAGCGCTCCCACCCACTCGATGCGCAGAAAGTCGAGCTTGAACAGCAGGGTCAGCCCCACCAGCGCCAGCACGTTCAGCGCCAGATAGCGCGGCATGCCCAGCCGGGCAGCGGTGAGCCTCAGGTTGTCGGTGTACAGGCGAATCAGCGAGTCGAGCGAGTTGATCACCATCAGCACGCCCACGCTGATCATCGCCGCGCTGTTCCATGCAGTAATCTCAAGCCCCTCGGTGTGATAGCGGTACAATACTGCGAACCACACACCAATGGCGATGGACGGCACGGCCAGCATGCTGACCAGCAGCTGCCAGGTGCGCAGCCCGCTGACAAAGCGCGCGGTGAACTGGCCGATCATGATGCTCCAGGAGAACCACCAGAACAGATAAAACGCGTGGTAATCGTTGATTGGCAGCATGAACTGGTGAATCTGCGTAAAGTAGTCGCCCAGCAGACGCGCTGTGTCGATAAAGTCCGCCGGGGCGCCATCACCCAGAGCAAACGCGCG
Source organism: Chromatocurvus sp. (assembly GCA_046260215.1). Classification (GTDB taxonomy): domain Bacteria; phylum Pseudomonadota; class Gammaproteobacteria; order Pseudomonadales; family Halieaceae; genus Chromatocurvus. The sequence goes on along the minus strand of JBHEPQ010000117.1, from coordinate 895 downwards.
CAGCCACATGCCGGCAATCAGCCCGATAAACAACAGGCTGGAGCCCACGCTCAGCAGCCGTAGATAGCGGATTTTTGAACTGGAATAGACAGCCAGACCGATCGCTGTGAACACCAGCGCATAAAACCCCGGCTGTACAGTCTCGCCGTCACCCAGCTGCGGCAGGTACCAGGGCAAATTCACCAGCAACAGGTACGCCGTGAAGGCGCAGGTGCCGATGATGACGGCGTTGTTGATCACACGGACGATGGGCAGGGCAAAAAAGCCGACCCGGGGTTCGATGATGGCGAAATAAAAACAGGTAAGGAAATAGAAGCTCCAGATCAGGAAGGCCCAGAACCCGAACTCAATGGCAAGCGGGTTGGCAAACCCGTACTCCGGGTTCTGCACCAGGTCGGCATAGCCGACAAACTCGGTCAGGGGGAACATGATCAGGCCCACATCCAGACCGGATGTGAACAGGATCGCCAGGAACGTGGCGGTTGGAACCGGCATCACTCCAATGCAGCGCACATTCCACCACTTGTACAGAATCAGCAAAATGGCACTGAAGGTGAATAGCAGGCCGCCGGACAACCAGAGCGTCATGCGCCTTCTCCGTCGTGGTGCATCACTCAGGCCTGCGCTGCGACGACCCGGGGCGCTGGCGCTCGCGCCACTGCGCGTCCATCAGTACCGGCACATCGGCGGCCGGCAGCAGCTCCCTGCCAAGAATCATGTCGGCCGCGCGCTCGGCCACCATGATCGTCGGTGCGTTGAGGTTGCCGTTCGGTATCGTCGGGAAAATTGACGAGTCTACGACCCGCAGACCCTGCACGCCGTGTACGCGGGTCTCCGGGTCTACCACGGCGAGCGCATCAGTGCCCATCTTGCAGCTGCAGGAAGGATGGTAGGC
>JBHEPQ010000113.1:0-6810 GCA_046260215.1 Chromatocurvus sp. | reverse complement strand
GACATACCGCAGGCACTCGCCGCACTGGCGGCCTCGGGCATTGATACGCTGGTGATCAACGGCGGAGACGGCACTGTCTCCGCCGTGCTGGGCACCCTCCTGGAACGCAGCGCGTTTGCGCAGCTTCCGCTGGTCGCCCTTCTGCCGGGGGGCACCGCGAACATGACCGCAGGCGATGTCGGCGTCCGCGGTCGGCTGCCGGCGACGGCGAGAAAACTGAGCCGCTGGGCGGCGCAGACTGCCGCGCAGCGCAGTACCGGCGAGCGTCCTGAACGCCGCCCGATGCGACTGCACATGGATGGCGCGGTTCACTACGGCATGTTCCTCGGTAGCGGCGCCATCATCAGCGGCACCGAATACGCGCATCGTGAAGTCCACTCACGCGGTCTGCGCGACGATAGCAGTCTTGCGCTGATAACGCTGCGCACGGTGTGGGGGCTGGTGCGCGGCGACCCCGCGTTCACCGGCGCCACGCCGGTGTCACTGTCGGTCGATGACACCGAGCCCGAACAACACGACGCGCTGATCCTTGCCCTGTCGACGCTGCAGCGCCTGGCATTCGGCATGCGCCCTTTCTGGGGGCATGGCCATGGCTCCCTGAGGCTGACACTGGTCGATCGGGGCTGCCGCTATTTCCTGCCCAACTTCATCCGCATCATACTCGGCAGCCCCGGCAGGGGTGCCCGTGCAGAGCGCGGCTACCATTCACTCAACGCGGATGCGCTGCGCATGACCATCGACGGACCGATCAACCTCGACGGCGAACTGTTGTGGCCCGGTGGGCCAGTGCGGATAACACCCGGCGTCCCGGTCACCTTTCTCCGCCTCTGATCGTGCTGCTGTCAGACGATCATGTGTTCGCCTCCCTGGCGCTGGACGGACGCGACCGGCAGGCGTTCGACTCCCTGCTGGATACGCTGGCGGCGCGTCACCGCGGCGCCGTGCTCGGCGTTCTCGTGTATGGGTCCTGCCTGCGCAGCGGCGACATCTTTGATGGGCTGGTGGATATTTACCTGCTGTGCAGCGGCTACCGGGCTGCCTATCGGCGCTACGCGCAGGCTGTCGGCAACAGGCTGCTGCCGCCGAATGTCTACTACGCGGCACACCGCAGCGGCGAACGTGTGCTGCGCAGCAAGGTCAGCGTGATGTCGCTGGCGGATTTTGAGCATGCCTGCAGCGCGCGCCGCTTCGAGTCCTATTTCTGGGGCCGTTTCGCCCAGCCCGTGGCGCTGGCGAGGGTGCGCGACGAACCCACGCGCACGGCGATAGCGGCGGCGCTGCAAAACGCCTCGACCACGCTGCTGCGGCGCAGCCTGCCGGTTCTGCCGAGGCAGGGAAGCATCACCGACCTCTGGGTCGAGGCGCTGCAGCTGAGCTACGCCACCGAGCTGCGTACAGAGCGGCCGGGGCGCACGCGGGAGCTCGTCCTCGCCGCAGAGACGTTCTACCGCGCCGCAGTGACGCGAACAGTGCGTGAAGGGTACACGCCCTTGCTGGCGCTGGATTTCTCAGTATCGCCGCCCGCTTACCGGCACAGCGCGTCGGCAGCCCATCGCCGCCGCGGGCGCATCGCCTGGGCGCTGCGCCGGGGGATTGGCAAGCTGTTGTCGATCGCGCGGCTGGTCAAGGCCCTGTTCACCTTCGAGGGCGGGCTCGATTACATCGCCTGGAAACTGGAGCGCCACTCCGGCGAGCGGATCGAGATTCCGCCGCGGGTACGCCGGCGGCCCTTGCTTTACGGCTGGGGTTTTTTCTGGCGCCTGTATCGCCGCGGCATTTTCAAGTGATACGGCGCCTTTGGGCCATGCTGGCACGCGACCCGGGAACCGCGGGGCTATACCTGTTTGCGGCGGCCGCCTTCAGTCAACGCGCCCTCGCCGTACTCGGCTGCCTGATGATGCTGTATGCGCTGTGGCGCGAGCGCACGTCGGCGTGGCCGCTGCTGCGTCAGTCACCCCTGTTCTGGTGCAGCATGGCGCTGGTTGCCTGGACACTGCTGCGCACTGCGGCAGCGGCGGTCGCCGTCCCGCAGGATGCCGGCCTGCACATCAGGGATGCCGCGCGGGTTGTCTATCTCTCGGGATTCATTGCCGTTGCCTGGGCCTTGCGCGCTGACCACCGGCGCATACTGCGATTTTTTCTGGTCGCCGCAGCCGGCTTCGTCCTGGCCCGGCTGTGGCATTTCGACTGGCAATTCAATCATTCACAGCCCTGGTGGCAGATGCGCCTCGGCCTGGGCCTGGAGATCATAGGGCTGGGCTACTACGCCGGCACGCTGCTGCTGGGCCTGGTGATCTACGCGCCGCGTATCCTGGGTTCCATCGGCAGTCCCCTGGGCATCGCCGGAGCCGGCCTTCTGCTGACCGCCCTCGCCGCCGCGAGTCTGCAATGGGTCATATTGTCCCAGTCCCGCGCCGTCTGGCTGGCATTACTGCCGCTGATTGCGGTCGCCGCGGCCTTTACTGCGTCTGGCAGCTGGCGCCGCGGTGGCATTCGCGGGCTGGCCCTGCTCGCCGCGCCGGCGATCCTCCTGCTGCTGCTGCTCGTCAGCATTAACGCGACCACCCTGCTGGAGCGATTCAACCAGGAAAAGCACACCATCGACTACCTGCTGGATGGCAGGCTCGACGCCATCAGCAGCGGCGACGCGCGCGGCCGGAACCACAGTATCGGCACCCGGATCAGGATGCTTGATGAGGGGTATCAGCACTGGCTGGAGTCACCGATAGCCGGCAAGGGACCTGCGGCAACCAAGCTGACGCTGCGCAACAGCGAGGATCGGATACTGACCAGGTACAACGACTATCACAACGTCGCTCTCGATATGCTTATCCGCTACGGCGTTATCGGCCTGCTGATTCTGATTTGTTGTTGCAAATACACCCTTTCCAGCGGCTGGCAGGCCTGGCGCCGGGGCGCCCTTCCTCCAGATACGGCGCTGTTCCTTGCCTGCGCCATGTGCCTGCTGCTGGCCAGCAGCCTGAGCAATTTCCGCCTCCTCAATTTCGACTTCCGCTACTGGCTGTTCCTCATCGCCGCCCCCATGACCACTTTCACGCTGCTGCAGCGCGTGAAGGCCGACGACGGGGGCGGATAGAAAAAAAGCATGTCTTGCTTTATAGACGCCGCGTCATTTCCGGCGTGGAGCGCTTCGTGTGCCGGCCTTGACCCCACGACCCCGTTCCGCCGACACGCAAAGATGCCATCCGTGGCGGCTCGGCTGCGGCCGTCCTGGCCGCAGACGGTCGGCGGAACGGGGTCGTGGGGTCAAGGCCTACCTATGTAGCGAGCGGCAGAATTCGGTGGTTGGTTGAAGGCCTGCCTGTTGAGTTCGCGTCGGGATGGATGAGGTCGACTAGATGGTCGTGGTCTGATGTGGCGGATTGGATAGCTTGTGCATTGCAGTCGACTGCATCACTATTTCAGTGAGATCCCGAACTTGAAGACTGAGGTAAAACATGATTCCTGCAGAGTTGAGAAACGCCGCTTTTGCACTTACAGAATACGATCGAGCCAAATTGGCGGATGAGCTTATTGCCAGTCTGGATGGTCCATCCGACCGCGATGCTCAAGAACTCTGGCGACAGGAGATTTCGCGGCGAATTGAAGAGATTGAATCGGGTGCCATTCAGCCCATAGATGCAACTCTTGTAGTAAGTCACGCACGTGATCGGGTAAAACGTTCGCATTGAAAGTCAATGTCAGCCCTGACGCGGCCAGGGAACTGGAAGAGGCAGCACTTTGGTATGAAGCGCAACAAAACGGTTTGGGGCTGCGCTTGATAGATGAGTTTGAGCGAGCTATCAACTTACTCACGCTTGAGACCTCGCCTCTGTCGCCGGAGAGAAACTCCCGGCGCACGCTTAAACTTTTATTGCATAAGTTTCCTTTTTCGATAGTGGTCCTACCCCGCCCTGAATGCATGACAGTTCTTGCACTGGCGCATCACGCCCGGCGTCCTGGTTATTGGAAACCTCGATTGCGCAAACAAATATGAAAAGTGCAGCTTTTGCACTTGCAGAAATGTAACGATCAGCGATCGCGTTCGAGGGTTATCACTCCCTGTCAAGCAGCGCGCGGGCCCGCTGCGCCGTCACTGCCAGTTCAGCCTCGCCGGACCGGACACCGACAACACACTGCCCGGCAGCCGCCAGACCTGCAGCGGCTGATGTGTGATCCAGCCACTGCGCCAGCCCGGCGTCAGCCATCGCATCCTGCATGCGACTCACATCCCGACGCATTCGCTGGGGCGCGAAACGCATTGCGAGTCGGTCGCTTATCGGCTTGTAGCGCCAGGCGTGAGCATGCCGCCACCACGGCACTGCGGGATCGTCCGCCATATTGAAGATATAGAGTGATCTGTTCAGCGCGCTGGCCTCGGCCAGCATCGACATGGACTCGCCGGTGACGATGAAGGCGTCCGCACTGCCAAGAATCCCCTTGTAGGGATTCTCGGCGTGGGGTGACCAGCGGTGCACAAAGGACGGTGCAGTGATGGCTTCAACACAGGCCGTAACGGCGACCCCCGGCGTTCGCGGGCTGCTGGTCAGTACGATCGAGCCGGCCGAAGCCAATGCCAGTGTATTGGCAAGTTGTCCCAGGCGCCTGCCCTTCTCTGCAGTGAACACAATTCTGCCGCTGTCTCCACCCAGCAAGACCGCGATGCGCGGTGACGGCAACCCGGCCAGCCGTGGCGCCAGCGCAGCGGCTTCCCGGGCCAGCGCATCGACATCGTGGTCGTGATCGTGCAACGGCAGGGTGTTGTGCTGGATATTCGAAAGCGCAGGCAGATTGTACTGCGGCGTCGTAACGATCAGGTCGTAGGTCGACAGCGGCGCCCAGGGACGGCCGATGTGTATGAGTCGGGTCAGGCCGCCGCTGCGGGACTGTATCCAGCGCGCTACCGGCTCGTTGCGACGGCCCGCGCTGATGACCAGGTCGGGCCAGGGGGGAGCAAGTTCGCTGGAGCGCCGCCGGTCGATCCCCGCCAGGGTCACGCGCAGGGAAAGGTGCGCAGCGAGTTCCCAGGACCGCGCGTGTATGTGTATCGGGCGCCACTGCCATCCCAGCGCATTCGCCAGCGCGCTGACCTGGGTATTGTCGCCCGCCTTGAGCCCGAGCAGGCACCAGATCCGCGGTGGCTGTGTTCGGGAGACGCCAGATGGCACAGCAGTTCCTTATTCAGGGTGATTCGGCCGTCCCGCCCTGATCGCGGGGAGGCATTTATGCAGGCGCTGCCAGCGCGTAAACTATGGCACAGGATCAACACCGGGTGAACGCTGTGAAACCAACCGTTTTCATACACACGAATCACAAGCAGATGCTGGGCGCGCTGGTCAGCCGCTATTCGCTGCAGAAAAACAGCGCCGATGCCGATGCCTTCGATGTGCGTTTTATCGAGGTCAGGGACTTTCCGGTTATGGCGGAGCACGAGGGTCGGCGCTACCTGCGCGACGGTGAGATGCGACCCTGGCTGAACGACGACCTGCAGTCGTTCACCCCGCTACGCTTCGCGCCGCCCCAGCTGATGAACTATGCGGGCCGGGCCATCGTCATGGATCCGGACGTGTTTGCCGTGGGCGACATCCTCGAACTGCTGCAGCGTGACATGCAGGGCGCCGCCATCATGTGCCGGCCGAAGTCGGGCAACAAGGGCCGCAAGGGCGCCTACGCCTCCAGCGTCATGCTGCTGGACTGCGCTCAGCTCACGCACTGGGACTTCGAACAGGATTTCACCGCGATGTTTGAGCCGGCGCAGCGCGACTACATGGACTGGATTTCACTCAGGCTTGAGGATCCCGCCCGCATCGCCCTGTTCGAGAGCGAGTGGAACGATTTCGATCACCTCGGCGCAGACACAAAGCTGCTGCACAACACCAAGCGCAAGACACAGCCCTGGAAGACCGGTCTGCCCATCGACTACCGGCCGGCGGACACCTTCCAGCTGTTCCCACCCCGTCACTGGCTGCGACGCGCGCGACGCGCCCTGTTCGGCGATTACCGCTTTGCGGGCACCTATGCCGCACACCCGGACCCGGCGCAGGAGTCGTTTTTCTCTAGCCTGGTCCGGGAATGCATCGATCAGGGTATTATCAGCGAAGCACAGCTGCGCGACGAGATACGCCAGGGGCATGTGCGTGAGGATGCGCTGGCGCTGGTGGGGGTGTGATCATCGAGCCGGTTCGCAAGGGACAGCTTCTGGCTGTGCTGGCGTCTCTGGAACCGCTGGAGGAGATATTCCCTGACGTGGACGAAGACCTCCCGACGCTGAACGATGTCCATGAGAATTCTATCGTCCTGTACGAGTCGGGATTCGAGCGAAGACACCTGTAAATGACGGTGTCAGTAAAAATAGGAAATGAACAGGACGGCGAGAATGACCGCGGGTACCACCCACTTCAGCCAGATGAACAGGAAGTCCGTGATCGCGCTGGCGCCGAATTCACCGACAAAGGCGCCCTTTTTCAGTCGCCAGGTCAGACCGGCTATTGCCAGTGCGCTGCCAAGGGCCAGCATGCCGGAGCCAAACAGCAGATCCATGATCGCGACCGCATCGGGGCGGAAACCCGGCAGCAGCATGATCACGGCCTCGACGGCACCGAACAGGATGATCGTGCGCCTGCGGTTGAGTCCGTTAACGGCCTCGTCGTCGCTGACGCTGCCAAAGACCACCTCGAGCGCAGCCAAACCCGAGAGAAAAGCTACCAGCAGCAGTGCCAGTAGAAAGAACGAGCCGATGATGCGGCCGTTTTCCATTTGCGCAAACAGCTGGGACAGTGACTCGAACAGCAGCGTCGGCCCCGCCGCGGG
>JBHEPQ010000112.1:0-13392 GCA_046260215.1 Chromatocurvus sp. | reverse complement strand
GGGAAGCCGCGATGGTGGCCCGCGCCCTGCCGCTGGGCGTGAGTCGGCGCGAGCGCATCCGCGATGCATTCCCGGCCTTTCTCGATCTGGTTCGGCGTCAGCTCGACAAGGAATACCGGGAACAGGATCTCACGACTCTCGGTCTGAGCATCTTCACCACATTCGATCCCCTGCTGCAGCGCCAGCTGGAGCAGAGTTCGCGTCGCGTCATGGACGCGCTTGGGCTCGATGCCGCACTCGAGACAGCCAGCGTCGTGACCCGGGTAGACAGCGGTGAGGTGGCCGCGCTGCTGGGTGGCAGGCGCCCTCGCTACGCCGGGTTTAATCGGGCGCTCGACGCGCGCCGTCCTGTCGGCTCCCTGATCAAGCCCGCGGTCTATCTGACGGCCCTGGCGAACAGCGATCGCTATACGCTTGTCACGCCCCTGGACGATTCGCCGCTGTCTGTAGAGCTGCCCAACGGTGACGTCTGGGAGCCGCGCAACTTCGACCGCACGCATCACGGGGATGTGCCGCTGCACCAGGCGCTGGCGCAGTCGCACAATGTCGCCAGCGCCCGCCTTGGGATGAAGGTGGGCATTGACCGCGTGGTGTCCACGTTGCGTGAGCTCGGGGTGTCGGGGCCACTGCCCGACGTGCCGGCGCTGACCCTCGGGGCCGGTGAGTATTCCCCGCTGGTCATCGCTCGCCTGTATCAGACCATCGCCGCGGGCGGTTTCCAGATGCCCCTGCGCAGTATCCGGGATATTGTCGATGCCCGGGGCCAACCGCTGCGGCGCTATGCGCTGTCCTACGACCGCACTCTGGATCTGCGGGTTGTGCACCTGCTGCATTATGCCCTGCGAGGCGTGGTGCGTGAGGGAACGGGTCGCGGTGTCTACCGTCGACTGCCCGCGGAATTCGACGTCGCGGGCAAGACCGGCACGACCAATGACGGTCGCGACTCCTGGTTCGCGGGCTTCTCCGGCGATCTGCTTGCGGTGACCTGGATCGGGCGTGACGACAATGGCAGCACCGGTTTGACCGGGAGCAATGGTGCCCTGCCTGTCTGGGCCGATTTCATGGCGGAGTCGGCGCGGCGGCCGCTGGCATACCGCATGCCCGCTGGTATAAGGCTGCACTGGATCGACAGCGAGAGCGGGCTGTTGACTGATGAGGCGTGCCCCGGGGCCCGTCTGCTGCCGTTTATCGTGGGCAGTGCACCGACACGGGAAGGTCCCTGCCGGGGTCGCTCGAACCCCGTGCGGGACTGGTTCCAGAAACTGTTTGGAGAGGGCTGATGCGGCAATTTGCCGGGATGTGTCCGGCGGGCAGTGCCGTAATACTGCTGCTTGTGACGATGCTCGCCGGGTGTGCGGGTCTGGGCGAGGGCCGTGATTCACCCGCCGAGATCGTCGACCCCAGCGGCGAGGTCGTTGAACCCGGGGGCGAGATAGTTGAACCCGGAGGCCCGGGGGCTTCAGGAACGGGACCGGTTGAGTCTGACCCGGCGCCTGCAGCAGGCGTGCCGCCGCGCCAGACAACAGGCGGCACCCTGGCTGACAGCGCGCGCAGCAGCCTGGTTGCACAGGCGCTGGCGGCCCGGGCCTCGGGGAACAGCTCGCGGGCCATTGCGCTGCTCGAGCGGGCGCAACGCATTGACCCGGATAATGGCCGACTCTATCTGGAGCTGGCACGCACGCATTATGCGGCTGGCAATGCCGCGCAGGGTCGTGCCACGGCGGAAAGAGGGCTGCTTTACTGCCAGCATACTGAGTGCGCCGAGCTGCGCGCGCTTATGCCCTAGTGGCCCGTCGGTCCGGTATCCAACGGCCCCCCCGCGGGCTCGCAGATGACCGTGAAGCCCGGTGCCGACGCAACGAAGCGCAGATGCTGGTTGATACAGGCTGGCAGCTCTCCCGGCGAATGGCTGACAAACAGCAGCTGGGTGTCCGAAGACGCGACAATGTGTTCGAGGGCGCGCAGCAGCAGTCGCCGGTGATAGCCATCCAGGCCCAGCGTCGGTTCATCCAGCACCAGTACGCGGGGCGCTTTTACCATGGCCCGCGCCAGAAGCACCATGCGCTGCATGCCAAAGGACAGGGCGTCGAAGGCGCCGCTCGCGGTATGCTCCAGACCCAGGGCCTCCAGCCAGGCGAAAGACGCGTCCCGCTGACTCGCGTTGCAGTCGTCATACAGCCCCACGGAGTCAAAAAAGCCTGAGGTGACGACCTCGATGACCCGCATGCCGCGGCTGAATGTGAGCTGCAGCTGCGTATCGACCTGCCCGAACTTCTGCTTGATATCCCAGACACTCTCGCCGCTGCCCCGGCGTTGTCCGAACAGCGTGACATCCTGGCCATAGGCCTTGTGGTTATCGCCGGTGATCAGGCCGAGCAGGGTGCTCTTGCCGCAGCCGTTCGGGCCCGAGATGCAGCAGTGATTGCCGGTGGCAAAGGTCCAGTTCACGTCGTGCAGGATGCGCGTGTCGCCGTAGCTGACCTGCACGCCACGCAGCCGGATCAGGTCGTCTTTGCTGCCGGTTTCGTCGCAGCGCCGGGCAGCGGTTGGCAGTGACTTCAGCGATAGCAACGGCGGCTGCATTATCTGTTGTACGGCTGAATCTGCCAGCACCGCCTGGCGTTTGCCGACGGTAACGATGCGGCCCCGATCCATGGCGGCGATATGGCTGCAGTTCTCGGGGATATCCTGTATTTCCCTGGCCAGCAGCAACACGGGTTGATCGGTTGCCAACAATTCGTTCAGGGCCGATGTGAGCGCGTCGCGACTGCCTGCATCCAGTCCGTCCAGTGGGCTATCGAGTATCAGCAGGCCGGGACGGTAGAGAATCGCGCTCGCCAGAAGCGCCTTGCGCATCTGTCCCGTGCTGATGTAGCGCAGCCCACGATGAAGGAAAGACGACATGTCGAGGCGACGTATCCATGCCTCACAGCCCGCCAGGTCAGCCTCGAGCGGCAGCAGGTCGGCGACGGTGGTGCCACTGTCGACGGCGTCCTGGTTGAATTCCGAAACATCGAGCTTGCGGTCGCGCTCAATCAGCGAGCGCGCACGCTCGAAGCAGACGTAGCCCACGCCGGATGCGGTAACCTTCGCTGAGCGAAAGCAGTCGCCGGAAAAATGCATCTGCTCGCCGCTGATGATGGACGCGAGGAGCGTCTTACCGGCGCCGTTGGGTCCCAGCAGTGCCCATTGCTGCCCGGGATCGATGCGCCAGCGCAGCCCGCGCAGGATGGGGCGCGCGCGAATGGTCAGGGAGACATTGTGCAGGTCAAGGACTGGCGTTTCGGCGTGCGTCATGGCGATGGACTTTGATTGGCGGTGGCTTTTGCTTGGCGATGGTTTTTGCTTGGCGATGGCTTTTGCTTGGCGATGGCTTTTGATTGGTGGTGGCTTTTGATTGGTGGTGCAGACGACTGCGAAGGTTTGATGGCTGGATTATACCCTGTTCGTGCAGATTCGCGCTGCACAGATTCGCGCTCACAGATTCGCGCTGCGCCTTGCAAGCGCCGCCGGTGGCTGGCTTAATCGGCGCTCTGTCGCCGTGAAGCTTTACCGTGTCTGTCGCCCTTCTTCAGCTTGCCGAGGATCGCCTCTCCAGTCACCGCGCTCGTCGCCAGTGGCTGCGCCCGGTGATGCAGCGCGCCGCCGTCGCCATCATTCTCAAGGTGTTTGAGGGCGAACTGCATGTGCTGATGATTCGTCGCGCCGAGCGGGCGGGGGACCCCTGGTCGGGTCAGATGGCCTTTCCCGGTGGCCGGCTGGAGCCCCGGGATGTCAACGGCTTCGCCTGTGCCCGCCGCGAAACCGAGGAAGAGATCGGTGTCAGCCTCGGTGAGCAGGACGCCTGCCTGGGTAGGCTGTCCGAGCTGAATGCCCGCGCCCGTCGCCTGACGCGCGGGCTCGCCATAACGCCGTTTGTGTTTCGCGTCGACCGTGAACTGATTCCCGCGCCCAACCATGAGGTGGCCGAGGTGGTCTGGGTGCCACTCGAGTTTCTGCTGGATACGGACAACCGCAGCTGCATGCGCTGGGAACGCGGCCGCGCGAGTCTGGATATGCCCTGCTATGTTTTCGGCGGCCGGCGTATCTGGGGGCTTTCCCTGAAAATGCTGGACGAGCTGATGGACCTGATAGAGGGGCCCAATCCCGGGCGGCCGGACTGGCGGCGCTACTGAGCCCTCGGCGCCGCTGCTGAGCCCTCAGCGCCGCTCGGAGCGCAGGAACTCTCTGGTGTCCAGCATCAGTTCCCTGACGGCCGGATCTTCCCGGGTCGCTTCAAGCACGGACTGCTTGTCGATTCGGCCCTGGATGTGTGCCTCGACGACGTCGATCAGCACCGGCGTCATTGCCGGTTCGCGGGCCCATCGCGGCGACTCCACCAGCGCGCCGCTGACCATATCCCCGGTGAGTTTCAGCCAGTATCCTCCGCAGCTCGACAGGAAGTAGTCGCCCTTGCGACCGTAACTGATGTTCGGGGTATTCGGGTTGAAGCCGTCCTCGGGTACCTCGTCTATCTGCTTCAGCGCCATGATCCAGGTGCTGCCCTCGGGAAACAGCTCCGGCGGCGGGCGGCAATAATCTGCAGCCTGCAGCCACACGCGCGCCCGTTGAACATAGTCGGGTCCGCGAAGAAGCGTCGTTACGTCGATATCGATCGCATTGCCGCGGCTCGACTCGACCCGGGCTGCCACGACCAGATCGGTGTCCGGCTGCACGTCCACGAAAGAGCCCTGCCAGAGGCATGCGCACTCTCCGCTGGCCGGCGTGCTGTGCACTGCCGGCGACAGCAGCGCGGCTGCCAGACAGGCGGCACAGACGGTAGTGCGCAAGAGTGCCCGAAGCATCCCCCTGCCTTCTCAGTCCTGTAGCAGACGCGCCGCTGCCAGGGCAAAGTAGGTGAGAATGCCATCGCAGCCCGCGCGCTTGAACGACAGCAGCGACTCCAGCATCACGGGGTCGCGCTGCAGCCAGCCGCGCTCGAATGCCGCCTCGTGCATCGCGTATTCCCCGCTGACCTGATAGGCGAACGTCGGCGCCTTGAGCTCCTGTTTTACGCGCCGCGCGATGTCCAGGTAAGGCATACCGGGCTTGACCATGATCATATCGGCGCCCTCTGCAAGATCCAGCGCACACTCGTGCAGGGCTTCATCGCTGTTGGCGGGGTCCATCTGGTAACTGGCCTTGTTGCCGCCCTTGATGTTGCCGGATGACCCCACGGCGTCGCGGAAGGGACCATAGTAACTCGAGGCATACTTGGCAGCGTACGCCATTATCAGTGTGTTGTGGTGGCCGTCCGCTTCCAGCGTGTCGCGGATAGCGCCGATGCGTCCATCCATCATGTCGGAGGGGGCGACGATATCGGCACCCGCCGCTGCGTGGGACAGCGCCTGCTTGACCAGCACCTCGGTCGTGACATCATTCAACACATAAGCGCTGTCATCGATGATGCCGTCCTGGCCATGGGTGGTGTAGGGGTCCAGGGCAACATCGGTCATGATACCGAGGTCGGGGAGCGCCGCCTTGAGTTCGGCAACGGCGCGCTGGACCAGGCCGTCTGTACTGTAGGCCTCCTCAGCATGCAGGCTCTTGCGCTCTGTCGGTACCACGGGAAACAGCGCCAGCGCAGGAATGCCCAGCGTCTGTGCCTCGCGAGCCAGCTCGATCAGCAGGTCGACGCTGAGCCGCTCCACGCCGGGCATGGAGGGAACTGGCTCGCGCTGTCCACTGCCCTCGAGAACGAACACCGGAAGAATGAAATCCGCCGCCGTCAGGTGGCTCTCGCGCACCAGGTCGCGGGCAAAAGCGCTGGCGCGAAGCCGGCGCATGCGGGAAACGGGAAAAGCCCCGCGCTGACTGCTGAAGCCCATACCGAAAGTCTCCTACAGCGAGGCAAAGGCCTTGCGGGCCGCCGCCAGTGTGTCGTCGATATCCGCTTGCGTATGTGCAGCCGACATGAAGCCTGCCTCAAAGAATGCGGGCGCCAGGTAGATACCGGCGTCGAGCATGTGGTGAAAAAACCGACCGAAAGCCGCGGTGTCGCAGGCGACGACGTCGGTGTAGTTGTCGACCGTCGGCTTGTCGGTGAAGAAGCCACCGAACATGCTGCCGGCGTGATTGGTGGTGAAGGGAACACCCGCCGCATCTGCTGCCGCCTGCATGCCCTCGCAGAGCTGTCGCGTGCGCTCGAACAGGGGCTCGTAAAACCCGGGGGCGGAAATGATATCCATGGTGGCCAGACCCGCGGCCATCGCAATCGGGTTCCCCGCGAGGGTGCCGGCCTGGTACACCGGCCCGAGCGGGGCGATTTGCTCCATGATGTCGCGCTTGCCGCCAAAGGCACCGACCGGCATGCCGCCGCCGACGATCTTGCCGAGGGTCGTGAGGTCGGCCTCGATGCCGTAGTGACCCTGCGCGCCATGCGTGCCGAAGCGGAAGCCGGTCATGACCTCGTCGAGTATAAAAACAGCGCCGGACTCATTGCACACCTCGCGCATGGCCGTCAGAAACTCCGGCTTTGGCAGCACGCAGTTCATGTTGCCGGTGACGGGCTCGACGATCAGGCAGGCGATGCGGTCGCCGTGCTCGGCGAACGCCTTGCGCAGGCCCTCGGGGTCGTTGTAGGTCAGGGTCATCGTATGTTCGGCCAGGCAGGCGGGGACGCCCGGGGAGCTGGGCACACCCATGGTCAGGGCGCCGGATCCGGCCTTGATCAGGAGCGAATCGGAGTGACCGTGATAGCAGCCCTCAAACTTCACGATGACATCGCGGCCGGTGTAGCCCCTGGCGAGGCGGATCGCGCTCATGGTGGCCTCGGTGCCGGAGTTCACCATGCGCACCATATCCATGTTGGGCATGATGTCGCACAGGCGGTCGGCGAGTTCGATCTCCAGCTCGGTGGGTGCGCCGAAGCTCAGGCCTTTCGCCGCCTGGCGAATCACCGCCTCGCGAACGGCCGGGTGATTGTGCCCCATGATCATCGGGCCCCAGGACAGAACGTAGTCGATGTAGCGCTTGCCGTCGGTGTCGAACATGTAGGCGCCGTCGGCGTGATCAATAAAGACCGGAGTGCCGCCCACGGCGCGAAAGGCGCGTACCGGCGAGTTGACGCCCCCGGGTATGTGGGCGCTGGCGCGCTGGAATAGCTGTTCTGATGAGCTCATGCTGTCCTCAATAATCTGTTAAGTGGAGCACCCGCGGATGCGTTAACAGACTGAATTATGCGGCTTGTGTGGTGGCTTCGCCAACCCGTCCGCTAAAAGGGCTTGAGTACCGCCAGGAAGACGATGCCGAACAGGAACAGCACCGGTATTTCGTTGAAAAAGCGATAGAAGACGTGGCTGTGGTGATCGCTATCAGCATTGATTGCCCTGACATAGCGACCACACTGAAAATGGTATACCACGAGGAAGGCGACGCCCGCTATTTTCAGCCATAGCCAGGCCGCGCTCAGGTAGTAGTCCGGGGCCAGGCTTATTATGCCGATGCCGAATACAATGGCGAGGACCATGAACGGCGTGACGAAGCGGTACAGCTTGCGCGCCATGATTGCCAGCTGGCGTCGGGTGTCGCTGTTTTCGCTGGCAGCGAAGTAGACAAAAATTCTCGGCAGGTAAAACAGGCCGGCGAACCAGCAAACGACGAAGATGATGTGGAAGGCACGTAGCCAAAGCATGTGTTGTTTCCTTCATCGACAGGCCAATAATTGGATCATACCAGTTCCCGCTGTAGGATTTCCTTTTATACTGAGGCCCACGCAGTCGCAGCTGGGGTCTGCGTAGCGGAAAAGGAGGTGTAATGATCAGGGTTGGAATAGTCGGTGGTACAGGTTACGCGGGCGTGGAGCTGCTGCGCCTTCTGGCCGCTCACGGTGGGGCAGAGGTTGTCGCTATTACCTCGAGGGGCGATAGCGGACGCCGCGTGGACGCGCTGTTTCCCAACCTTCGAGGCCATTATGAGCTTGCGTTCTCTGAGCCGGATGTTGCGACGCTCACCGCCTGTGATGTCGTATTCTTCGCGACGCCCCACAACGTGGCAATGCACATGGCCCCGGAGCTGCTCGCGGGGGGCACGCGGGTTATTGACCTGTCGGCGGACTACCGGCTGCGAGACGCCGAGCGCTGGTCGCAATGGTATGGTGAGCCCCATGCCAGCCCGGAAACGCTGGCTGAGGCGGTGTACGGGCTGCCGGAATATAACCGGGAGCAGGTAGCGCGGGCCCGTCTGATAGCCTGCCCGGGCTGCTACCCAACGGCAATACAGCTGGGCTTCATGCCACTGTTGAAGGCCGGGCTGGTGGATGCCGATCACCTGATTGCCAGTGCGTCTTCCGCGGTGAGTGGTGCCGGGCGCCAGGCAAAGATTGACAACCTGCTGACTGAGGTCTCTGACAGCTACAAAGCCTATGGCGTCAGCGGGCATCGGCACCTGCCTGAACTGGAGCAGGGGCTGGGTGACATCGCCGGCTCGCCGGTGCGAATGACCTTTGTGCCACACATGGCGCCCATGATCCGCGGTCTGCACGCGACCCTGTTTGCCACCCTCAAAGATCAGGCTGTCGACGTTAAAGAGCGAGCTGTCGACGTGCAGGCGCTGTTCGAGCGCTTCTATGCCGAGGAGCCCTTTGTCGATGTGTTGCCCTCCGGTCTGTACCCACAGACACGAACGGTCCGCGGTGCCAATCGCTGCCAGATTGCGGTGCAGGTGCCACAGGGGCGCGATACGGTGGTGGTGATGGCCACCGAAGACAACCTGGTAAAAGGCGCATCCGGACAGGCGATCCAGAACATGAACATCATGTTTGGTCTGCCCGAAACAATGGGCCTGGCACACCCGGGACTGCTTCCGTAATTCCGCAGGCAGGCAAATAGTTGACTGGAACACTCGGAATTACCATAATCAAGACCGTAGAGGTCCTTAAATCTTGAGAACCGGTGTATTGAATGACAGTAACTGCCGCATTTGATCCGACGACCATTACCTTGTCCAACAGCGCCGTGCGCAAGGTCCGTGAGCTCGTTACAGAAGAAGAGAACGGCGAGCTCAAGCTGCGGGTCTTTATAACGGGCGGTGGCTGTTCGGGGTTCCAGTATGGTTTTTCCTTCGACGAGGAGGCCGCCGATGACGACACCGCCATCGAGTCGAGCGGCGTTACCGTGGTCGTTGATCCCATGAGCTTCCCCTATCTTGCCGGCTCCGAGGTGGATTACCTCGAGGGGCTCGAAGGGTCCCGCTTCGTTGTCAACAACCCGAATGCGACAACCACCTGCGGTTGCGGCGCCTCCTTCGCTATCTGAAGACGCCCGGGCGCCCTGGGGTCAGGCGCTATCTGAAGACGCTTCCCCGGCGCCTTGGGGTCAGGGATCATTCCGTCTGTCAGTCCACCCTCCCGGGGTAGACTGCTCCCAGGATTCGCCGTCCCCGTGCGCCGGTAACTGCAGGCGCATTGCCTGGCAGATTTTCCATTCGCTGACGCGCCAGCCAGGCAAAGGCGGCGGCTTCCACCCAGTCCGGGTGCAGACCCAGCGCCTGCGTTGTATCAAGCTTCGCCGGCCGCGATAGACGCGAAAGACGTCGCACAAGGTCATGGTTGTGCGCGCCCCCGCCGCAGACGTATATCTCGTCCGGCGCAAAGGATGCCGACGTGAGACTTGCGGCTATCGCTCTGGCGGTGAGTTCCGCCAGCGTTGCCTGCACATCGCGGGCATCGATACCCGGTACCGCCGAGAGTCTGTCCTGCAGCCAGCGCGGGCTGAAATACTCGCGACCGGTGCTGCGGGGGCCGGAGCGGCTGAAAAAGGGATCGTCAAATAACGCGCGAAGCAGCTCTTCGACCACCTTTCCCTCTGCGGACCAGCTTCCTGAGGTATCGTAGGCGGCGCCGGTCGCCGTGTGGATCCAGTGATCCAGCAGGGTATTGCCGGGGCCGCAGTCAAACCCTCCGACCAGCGTCTTGCCTTCAAGCAATGTGGCGTTGGCGATGCCGCCGATATTGACTACCGCCCGACGCACACCCTGCCGCGCGAAACGGTCCTGATGGAAAGCGGGAACCAGTGGTGCGCCTTCGCCTCCGGCTGCGATGTCCCGACGACGGAAATCCGTTACCGTGCTGATGCCGGTGAGCTCGGCAATCGTGTTCGGATCGCCGAGCTGCAGGGTAAAAGCCGAAGTCCGGTCGCCCGCAATCCCGCCTGGTCGATGCCGAACAGTCTGGCCATGGCTGCCGATGGCTGTGATCTGACCCGGCACAAGCCCCGCAGTGGCCAGCAAAGCGTGGGTTGCTTCCGCAAAGGCCTGCCCCAGTCGTCGATCGAGACAGCCCAGGCGATCAATTTCATCATCGCCTGGCGTGCACAGTCCGTCTATCGTCGCCTTTAGTGCCGTGTCCAGAGGATGTTGACAGGTCGCTGCAAGCGCCATTGCGCCGTTGTCCGCGAATTCGACCACAGCCGCGTCGATGCCGTCCGCACTGGTGCCGGACATCAGACCGACGTAGCGCTGCGCTGCCACAGTGTTACTGTGAGGCCTGGCTGCTTTCTTTTTCCTGGTCTGCGGTGCCTGCGAGTGCCAGGCGCGATCCCGACTGCAGTTGTGCCAGCTGTTGCAATGCGCCGGAGATACTGGACTTGAAAGCCGGCATCTCGGTCGCGGCCAGTGATTTCGCTTTCGGCAGCTGTTTGTGAATCGTGCGCGGGTTTCGATGCACGCCGTTAACCAGGAACTCGTAATGCAGATGCGGGCCGGTTGCGGCGCCGGTCGCACCCACGGTGCCGATCACCTGGGTCTGCACCACGCGCTGTCCCTCACCCACCTTGCGCTTGTTCAGATGCAGGTACTTAGTAATGTATTTTTCACCATGCTGTATGAACACGTAGTTGCCGTTGGCCCGCGTGTATCCGGTTTCTATCACGCGGCCGTCGCCGGCGGCGAACACCGGTGTACCGCGTGGTGCCGCGTAGTCTGTGCCACGGTGTGGACGGGTCGTCTTGTAGATGGGGTGCTTGCGCGCCAGGTTGAAGTTGGAGCTGATCCGCGTGAAGTCGACGGGCGCCATCAGGAAGGCCTTGCGCATACTTACGCCGTTTTCGTTATAGAAACTGTCTCGCCCTGTGCTGTCCCGAAAGCGGAAAGCATTGAACGTTTCGCCACGGTTGGTGAAAGAAGCCGCGATGATACGCCCATCCGACAGCTTATCGCCGTCAAGGTAAAGTTCCTCGTACAACACATGCATGGTGTCGCCGCGGCGCGGATCGAGGACGAAATCGATAACGCCGCCAAAAACATTCGCCAGCTCCATGACCAGGTTGCTGGATAGACCGGCCTGCCGGCCGGCAAGGAACAGCGACGATTCGATTTCACCGGATGCCCATGCCCTCCGGATTTCGGGTTCGCGGGACACTTTTTCGCTGGAAAAGCCACCATCCATACGCCGGTAGATAACGCTTCGCAGCGGATCAATGACATGCTTCACTGCCGTAAGCCTGTCTTCTTTGTCAGACAGGAACGCCAGTGTCTGCCCGGGATAGATTCGCTCGAGCGCCTTGCCCTGGGGCGCTGTATTCACGATGTCGTAAACGTCGCGATCGGAGTGTCCGGCGCGCTTGAAGAGCAAGGACAGGTTGTCGCCACTTTGTATAATGAGTTCGCGCCAGGATGGGCTGTCTTCCCGCGTAGCGGAGGCTGGCGCGGTAATTTCGCGGGGATGTCTCGTTATCTCGCCAGGCATGTCGCCTGCGATGGCCTGCTGTTGGGGTATAGCGCTTGCTTCTCTTGTCTCTCCTGCCTCGCTTGCTTCTACAGAAGTGATTTCGGTTATGGAAGTGACTTCGGTTTCCACGACGGCCTCGCGGTTCGCCTCCACATCGCTCCCCGGCGCGACCAGGGCGCTGATCGCAACTGCGACCGTGATGGTCACGAATGCCAACAGGTGGTGCCGGCCGATCCGTGCCTGTGTCACCAGCGGCGTGGCGCCGCGCGCGGTTTTTTTCTGGAACATGCAAGCAGTCCTACCAGAATGACCAGTCAGTATATAAAAATTAAGGCGGCTGAATACAGCTTTACAGCGACTTTACAGCGACTTTGTGGTGGCCCGTTCGCACCAATATTGTGCGCGCTGCCAGAGTGAGGTGTTTGTCAAACGGAGAATTTATGCGTCCTCCGCCCGCGAGGTGGCGGAAAATGGTGCCTTTCCAGCCTGTCGGGATGTTACTTCTGGTGACTTACGATATTTCTGCACGACCCTTGTGCACTGTGCGCCATACTGAATTTTTCACGCGCTAAATTGAATCGCGGCTGCGCTTGCGTTGTCATGAAAATATGTGAACATAGGTAACGCCTGGGTAACACAAGCCTCGGTCTTTGAAATACATACTTTCCCGGAACGGAGTTTACCTCATGAAACGACTATTGCTTGCTTCAACCCTCGTCTGCGTCTCGATCGGTGCCCTGGCAGACTGTCCGGCGCCATTGCCGCGCGACGTGCCCTCGATTCCCGACGGCGCCGCTGCCAGTGCCGAATCGATGGCGCAGGCCGGCAAGGAAGTTCGTCAATATGTTCGCGCATTGGAGACATATCTGGATTGCCGCGATTCGCTGCACCCATTGCAGTACAACTACCTGGTGGACAGGGCCGAGACCGTGGCTGGCGACTACAACAACGAACTTGCGAGCTTCTTCGGGCGCGAGGACATGCTGGCTACCAATTGAAGGTTGCGGTCCACAGCAAGTAAGCTCTTGCTAAGTAAACCGCTGACTGGCGCCGCGACATAACTATAAGCGCGGTCCCCGAGTTTTTCGAAGTTCAGGCGACTTGCTGCCATTACGCTTAAAAGGCCCAGGCTGAAATGCCTTAAGTTGAAATGCCCCAGGCTGAAATGTCGCAGTCTGAAATGCCTCAATTTGAGATGTCCCAGACTGAAATGTCCCAGGCGTAAATTTCACTACGCTTAAATGTGACTGCGCTTAGATTTCACTGCGCTTAGATTTCACTGCGCTTAAATTGGCAACAACCCGCTGTTTCTGTATCTTGCGCGCTTTCCGATGTGTTGCTGTTGCAAGGCGGTCCTGAGTAATGAGCAAAGAGCTTCTCGATGAGCTGCGCGAGCGCGGCCTGATATTTCAGGTTGCGGGTGAGGATGCTCTGCCCGCATGGCTTGAAGCAGCGCCGCGCACGCTTTACTGCGGCTTTGACCCCACGGCGGATAGCCTGCACATCGGTTCACTTGTGCCTTTGCTCATGCTGCGTCGCTTTCAGCTTGCCGGGCACAGGCCGCTGGTTCTGGTCGGTGGCGCAACCGGCCTGATCGGTGATCCCAGCTTCAAGGCGCAGGAGCGGCAGTTGAATACGCCGGCGGTGATCGAGGGGTGGGTTGACAGGTTGCGAGACCAGGTCAGCCG
>JBHEPQ010000085.1:0-5032 GCA_046260215.1 Chromatocurvus sp. | reverse complement strand
CTGATTTTCCGTCTGCTTGAGAATGCCGCTATCATCGAGGATATGCACTTCATGCTGCAGCTCGAGGTGGTAAAGCGCCTCGCGGCGCAGCCGGGCGGTGGCGACTGGGGGCGTCTGGGCATCATGGCGCAGTACCACTCCTGCGTTGAGCACCTGTTCGATGTACCGCCCACGGCCTTCAACCCGCCGCCAAAAGTACAGTCGGCGGTGGTGCGCCTGACACCCTGGCGCAGATCGCCCTGGCCGGCGGTTGATGTGGAAACGCTGCGCAGCACGGTGCAGGCCGCCTTCGCCCAGCGCCGCAAGACCTTGCGCAACAACCTTAAGGGCCTCGTTACCGACGACCAGCTCGAGGCCCTGGATATCGATCCGGGCGCCCGCGCCGAGACACTCGAACTCACTGATTTCATTGCCATAGCGAACCAACTTTATGACTAAGCCCAGCTTCGAGCCCGACAACGTCACCGTCGATGTCCGCACGACCTACCTGCCTTCGCATTCCAGCCCGGAGAGCGGCCAGTTCACGTTTGCCTACACCATCGACATCACCAACTTCGGCATGCAGCCGGTGCAGCTGCTGTCCCGGCACTGGCAGATCACCGACGGCAACGGCGAGGTGCAGGAAGTGCGCGGCGACGGCGTGGTGGGGGAACAGCCGGTGATCGAACCCGGCACCCACTTTCGCTACACCAGCGGCGCCACCCTGCCCACTCCCGTGGGCTACATGCAGGGCGAATACACGATGATCGTGCACGATGGGGGCGACGTGGATCCAGCGGAGCAGCCGGCCTTCGAGGTGCCGATCCGCGCGTTTACCCTGCACACGCCCACCGCGCTGAACTGAGAGCCTGGCCGTGAGCACCTGGGTGGTCGGCGATCTCCAGGGCTGTCTGCAGCCCCTGCAGTGCCTGCTTGAGCGGGTGGAATTCAACAGCGATCGCGACATGCTGTGGTCGGTGGGGGATCTGGTCAATCGCGGGCCGAGCTGCCTGGACACGCTGCGCTGGCTGCACGAACGGCGAGACAATCTCCGCGTCGTACTGGGCAACCACGACCTGCACCTGCTCGCCGCGGCGGCCGGGCACAAGACCCTGTCCCGCAGCGACACCCTGGCGCCGATACTGGAGGCGCCGGATCGGGACCGCTTGCTCGACTGGCTGCGCCAGCGGCCCCTGCTGTGGCAGGAGCACGACGTGACCCTGGTGCACGCGGGGATTCCGCCGCAGTGGTCCGTGAACGAGGCCGCGGCGCGGGCCCGGGAAGTCGAGGCGGTGCTGCGCGGAGATGATTACGAGGACTTCTTTGCGGCGATGTACGGCAACTCACCGGACTGCTGGGACGACTCGCTCACCGGCAACGACCGCTTGAGAGTGATCACCAACTACTTCCCGCGCATGCGCTACTGCAGCGCCGAGGGCCGGCTGGACCTGGTGAGCAAGGGTCCCTTGCAGGCGCCCGAGGGCCCCACCGCCGCGGATCCGGCGTTCAAGGCCTGGTTTCTCCACGCAAACCGCCGGGCGGCCAATGAGCGCATCGTGTTCGGCCACTGGGCGGCGCTGGAGGGGCACACCGGCGTCGACACCGCGATCGCGTTGGATACCGGCTGCGTATGGGGTGGGCACATGACGCTGTATTGCCTGGAGACGGAGCAGCGGGAGAGGTGCGCATGCAGTTAAAGGGGAGCGGGTCATCATCACGCCACTGCATGATGAAGCCCTGAGCCTGGAGCAGCGCCTCGCCCGGTTCGAGCCCGAGCGCCACGGCGGCCTACAACACCGACAATCCGTTCGCGATAGCCGCCGGCATTGCCGGCGGGCGCAAGGCAGGGCGAACGAGTTACGTGCTTTGCCACCAGCCAACATCCTTCGACTGGCGCCAGCGCGGTGGAGCGCCCCATCCAATGAAGAAAATCAGTGATGCCCGCTTTGCGGAAGGGCTCGCTCTGCTCAATCAGATCGTGCAATTGGCCTGAGGCAACGCCAATAAGAATGAAAAACCCATCCGCGCTCTACTCGACAAAACCACTCAACTCCAGCAGCATACCCGCCACCTCCGGCAGACTGATTGCCTCCACGCCCTCAGTCAATGGATAACGCGCCGAACCTGCATTCACGACAAATGTTCGGTCCGGTTTGATATCCTCACGCGCGAGGTAGAATCCCCGGCTCGGCTTTACGGATAGTCCTCGCTTGATTTCCACAGCCCAGCGACCGGAACGCCCAGGCAGGTCGAGTACCAGGTCGATCTCTGCACCAGCCGCTGTCCGATAGAAACTCGCCAGGGTTCTTTCCGGCGCCACTGCAAGCAGGTTCTCTATGACGAAACCTTCCCAGCTGGGGCCAACCACGGGATGTCCGGCGAGTTCCTCATAATTTTCGATACCCAGCAAAGCATGAAGAATACCAGTGTCCCGCACATAAACTTTGGGCGATTTGACCAGACGCTTGCCAATATTCGCGTGCAACGGCGGCAAACGACGTACCAGCAGCAGGTCCGACAGCAGGTCAATATACCTTGTCACCGTGGGCGCGGTCAGGGACAAGCCGGAGGCCAGCCGCGACGCATTCAACAGCGTCCCCTGACAATGTGCCAGCATGGTCCACAAGCGTTCCAGAGTCTGTGCGGGAATACGTGGCCCGAACTGGGGTACGTCTCGTTCAAGATACGAGCGAATAAAGCTATTGCGAAGTTTCAGGCTGTTGCCGTCGCTGCCGGCAAGAAAACTGTCCGGGAAACCACCGCGAATCCAGAGCCTGTCGAGTGCACCCTCATCCTCGTCGACCTCGGTCACATCAAGAGGCTGCATATCCACATATTCTATGCGTCCCGCAAGGCTCTCTCCGGATTGGCGGAGCAGATCGATTGATGCAGAACCGAGCATCAGGAACCGCCCATATCGCCTGCCGTTTCGGCGACCGCGATCAATCAGTCCCCGCAGGCTCAGGAACAGCTCCGGCACCCGATGGATTTCATCGAGCACAACCAATCGGTCTGCCATCTGCTCCAGAAACAATCCAGGACTGGACAGTTTCACCCTGTCGGTGCTGTCTTCCAGGTCCAGGTAGAGCGCATGACGTGCTGCCGCGATATCCAGGGCCAGCGTCGTTTTCCCTACCTGACGCGGCCCGATCAGTGCCACCGCGGCCTGCCGATCCAGTGCGGATATCACATCGCGCTTGACACGTCGTTGCAGCATCATTGCATATTAAATATGATATTTTCAAAATACAAGGATAAAATCGAGTGCAAGGACATTCCGGGCGGGCCCAGTCACCCCGCGAAGCCCCCCCCCCAAGCCAGCCTGCCGGTGACCCGACGGCACTGCCCTGGGGCGCACCGCCAGACGTCAAGCCATACATCAAGTTTACACAAAAGCCACATTTTAAAGTCTTTCACGTATACTTAACTCATGGACAGAACGACCGCAATCAAACGACTGAATCTCTGGGACAGACAGGGGCGCCATGTCTTTACCCGCGCAGACCTGGCGAAAATCTTTCATGAGGATACGCCGCGCGCCTTGAAGGCAGGCCTGCAGCGACTGGTGGCGGATGAGATTCTGCTGCGCCCGGCGCGGGGCGTGTACGTCTATACGCTGGTTCAAGGCGCGGGCAGCGATACCATCGAGCATATCGCCCGGGCATTGCGACGCGGTGCATACAACTATGTCAGCCTGGAATCGGCCCTGAGTGAATACGGGGTGATATCACAGATTCCGGTAGACCGGCTTACGGTCATGACCACGGGTCGCAGTGGCGAGTACGTCACGCCCTTCGGCACAATCGAGTTTACCCACAGCAAGCGTCGGCCCCTTGATATTCTGCCCGGCATCCGGGACGTTGGCCGACCATTGAAGCTGGCCAGCCCGGCGGCCGCCTGGCGCGACCTGAAACGCGTGGGCCGCAACACCCATCTGGTCAGTGAACGGGAGCTGGCGAATCATGGCTGAACGTTTCGACAAAGCGGACTTTGAGCGTCTGACGGTAGGGAGACAAAGCCAATCAATCCCATTGACACCCCGGCGCTGCCGCGAAAAACCGGCTATGCTGGGGCAACTGTTGCAGGGGGAACAAAGCATGAACAAACTAACGAGACTTCCATTGGCTGTCGCCGGCATTGCCGCGCTGTTGCTTTTGAGTGCAGGGCCGGGTGTGCGGCTGGGGCTCTGGGAGTACGGCACCGGCTTCCTGCTGATGCGCATCGCGTTTTTCGTGGGCCTCGCGGCTGTCAGTCTGGCCATGATCCTATTCGCGCTGCCGCGCACGCGCCAGAATAATGCCATCGTCCTGTCGAGCGCCCTGCTGCTGGGTGCCGTGGTTGCCTGGATACCCTGGAACGGTCTGCAGACCGCGCGCTCCCTGCCCTTCATCCACGATGTCACCACCGACATGCAGGATCCACCGGCCTTCGTGGCCGTTCTGCCACTGCGGGCAGACGCCCCCAACCCGCCGGGGTACGCCGGCGAGGCGGTCGCCGAGCTGCAGCGGGAGGGTTACCCGGATATCCAGCCTCTGCGGATAAATAAACCCGTCGGTGAAGCGTTCGACCTGGCGCTTACGACGGCGCGTCAGCAGGGCTGGGAGATCGTGGCAGCCGTCCCCCAGGAGGGCCGCATTGAGGCCACGGATACCACGACCTGGTTTGGCTTCAAGGATGATGTGGTGATTCGCGTTGTGGCGGACGACGGCGGCAGCCGCGTCGACCTGCGCTCAAAATCCCGGGTGGGCGGCAGCGATGTGGGGGCCAATGCGCAACGGATTCGCGCCTACGTGGCAGAGCTTGAGCAGCAGCTGGACTGAGTTCGTCCGACGAAAAGCTGGCACCCCAGTGGCTCGCCGAGGCACTGGGCGATGGCCTGCTCCAGGTCAGCTTCCTACTGTGGTCAACTTCCTACTATGGTCAGCGTTTCTGCGCTACTTTATCAAGCTTATCCAGAAGCTCCAGGCCCCGCTCGGCATTACCCGAAGCCGCAAAGTTTCGAAATCGAGTCTCGCTGTCAAACTCAGCAAGTGTTTGAGTGGAGATTTCTTCA
>JBHEPQ010000081.1:0-4154 GCA_046260215.1 Chromatocurvus sp. | reverse complement strand
GCATGCTGACTATCTCGCACTGCAGCTGCGGGCCTTTCGGGATGGCGAGCGTTACACTCCGGCAATGGATCCCTACATCTATGATCTTACCGATGACGATATCGAGTCCCTCGCCAATTACTACGCCGCGCAGACCCCAGTAGTTGCGGCCAATGGTGATTCCGACCTTGTTAACCGGGGGCAACAGCTTTCCGGTTCCTGCTCCGCCTGTCATGGCTACGCGGGTGTGCCCGTTGCCACCCGCTGGCCCGTGCTGGCCGGACAGCACGCCCCCTATCTGCAGCAGCAGCTGAGCCGCTACAAAACCGAAGAGCGTATTCATCCGCTGATGCAGGCGGCGCTCGCCAACATCGACGCGGTCAATTTTGCTGCGCTGGCCGCGTATTACAGTCAGCTGGAGCGCTAGTGAGCCACGCGGTAAGTTCGGTAACGCTCAGCCGCGGGCGCCGGGTGCTTTAGCCTACAGCCTCTCAGGGCCGGTTCGGGTCAAAGTGCTTCTTCAGTCCGTCCCAGCAACGCGTGTAGTCGCCCTGACGTAGGGATGTCTCCATGGCCCAGGGCGTTGGCTGAATGAGCCAGCGCGATTCGAGCATGAAGGCAAGGGTATTACTGTAGCGCTCGGGTCTGAGATCCACCTGGCTTGCCTTGTCGAATACGGCTGCCTCGGGGCCGTGGGGCGACATGCGGTTGTGCAGGCTGCTGCCACCCGGTACAAAACCCGTTTCCTTGGCATCGTACACGCCCTCAATCAGGCCCATGTATTCGTTCATGATGTTGCGGTGATACCACGGTGGCCGGAACGTATTCTCGGCGACCATCCAGCGCGGTGGGAAAATCACGAAGTCGACATTGGCAACGCCCGCCGTGTCCGACGGGGAAGTCAGTACGGTAAAGATGCTCGGGTCGGGATGATCATAGCTCACCGTGCCGATGACGTTGAAGCGCGAGAGGTCGTAGCGGTAGGGGGCGGAGTTGCCTGTCCAGGCGACCACATCCAGCGGCGAGTGGCCTATGGAAGCTCGGTAGAGCTTTCCACCGAATTTGCACAGCAGATCAAGATCGCCTTCCCTGTCCTCGTAGCTGGCGACCGGATACTCGAAATCCCGGTCGTTGGCATAGCCGTTGGCGCCCACCGGTCCGCGCTCGGGGAGAATCATCGGTGCGCCGTAATTCTCGCAAATGTAGCCGCGCGCGGGCCCCTCGGGAAGGTCTACCGCGAATTTCATGCCCCGGGGGATCACGCCGATAAACCCGGGAGAGACCTCGAGCACGCCGCATTCCGTGCGCAGGATCAATGTGCCCTGCTGCGGGATCAACAGCCACTCACCGTCGGCACAGTAGAAATAGCGGTCTGCCATGCAGCGGTTGGCCGCGTACAGGTGAATACCCATGCCCTGCTGTGCCAACGCGTCACCACAGGAAGCGATGGTTACCAGGGAGTCCACAAGGTCGACGTCGTCGCTGGGCAGGGGCAGGGGATCCCAGCGGATCATGTTGGGTGGCGTATTGATTTTCTGGGGTCCGGTCGACAGAAAAGGGCTGCCTTCAGGCCAGGGCGCGTAGTCGCCCTGTACGACTGATGGGCGGATGCGGTAAAGCCAGGTACGCCGGTTACTGGCTCGAGGCGCGGTAAAAGCGGTCGAGCTGAATTGTTCTGCATACAGCCCGTAGGCAACCCGCTGCGGACTGAAGCGGCCGCGGGGCAGGGCGCCGGGAAGTGCCTCGCTTTCGTGCTCGTTATCGAATCCCGTCAGGTATTGTCTGGCCCCGCTGCTTTCTTTAATCATCCTTGCTTCCCCTGTGATGCGCCGGTGCCGCCGGCGATGCGCAGTGCCTCCTTCAACACGGCCTGGTCGCCAATCTGATTTGCCAACAACAGGATCAGTCGCGCGTTGATACGTTCGCTCTCCTCGGGCGTTCTATCGCGGTGGGCATCGGCGAGAGCCGCGTAGAACGCATCCGGGTCTGTGAAATTGGGATCGGTGTTAAGGTTCATGCCGCTGCTTCCTCATCCAGGTGCTGGCCGAGCGCACGCCGCACGGCTTTCTCTACCGCGGCCCCGGTGGGCCTGCGCCAGCGGGCGCAGACGTGCTGGTCCGGGCGAACGAGGTACGCGCTGTCCGGTTGGAGATCATAGCGTTGTGCAAGAATGCCGTTCGTGTCTGTAAGCTTGATAGCGCGTCCGGCGCAGTCGCCGTCCACACACACGACCTCGATGGGTATCTGCTCTTCCCGCAGCCGCTCGATGGCCTGTGCCATGTCCGGTGGCACACCCGTCTGATAAACCAGCAGTGTGAAATGCCCACCGAGGAAGTCGAGCAGCCACTGCCGGGGATCACTGTCGCCGGCGCTGACCGGCGCGTCAGCGCATGTCGAGCCGGGACGCAGGGACGAATCGAAGGTGTCGCTGTCGGGTGTGTTTAGGGGCGTCTCCTCATAGATGCAGGGTCGTGAGAGCCTGCCACTGTTTACCAGAACCCGGGCAAAGGGGTAATCCCGGGCCAGTTCCAACACCGTATCCCTGAAAATGCGTGTGATGTGGTTCTTCGGGGTCATGAAGTCCGTGGCTCGGGTCGAGTGCAGGATATTCTCACGGGCGCCGTGCTGGCGTTCGGTGTCGTAAGTGGTGAGGAGCGATGGCGGCGCGCGGCCCTTGAGTACAGCGCCGAGCTTCCAGCAAAGGTTCTCCACGCCCTGCAGCGCACCGTTGGCGCCGCGGGCACCGAAGGGCGAAACCTGGTGTGCCGCATCGCCCATAAAGAAAACCGCGCCGTGGATAAAGGATTCCATCTTGCGACAGCGAAACGTGTACACGCTTGCCCACTCCAGCTCCCACTTCTGGTCCGCACCGAGCATGGCCTCGATACGGGGGCGAATGTTCTCGAGCTTTTTTTCTTCCTCCGGGTCCGCATCCCAGCCGAGCTGGAAGTCAATACGCCAGACGTTGTCTGCCTGTTTGTGGAGAAGCGTAGACTGGTCCGGGTGAAAGGGCGCATCGAACCAGAACCGGCGCTCCGCCGGAAAGTCGGCCTGCATTACAATGTCCGCTATGAGAAACCGGTCCTCGAATACCTGGCCCCGACTTTCCAGGCCCAGTGATTCGCGTATCGGGCTGTTGGCTCCATCGGCCACCAGCAGATAATCACAGCTCATGCGGTAGGGGCCGTCCGGCGTATCCACTGTCAACTGCGCAAACTGGCCGTTGGCCGTCACCTCAGTGACCCGGTGCAGCCAGCGCAGTTCGATCTGCGGCAGTTCGGCGCAGCGATCAATCATGTATTCCTCAAAATAATACTGCTGCAGATTAATGAACGCCGGAATCTTATGATGCTGCTCTGGAAGCAGGTCAAACTCGTAAACCTGCTCCTCGCCAAAGTACACCCGACCACGCTGCCAGGTGACGCCCTTGTGGAGCATGGGGACCGCGCAGCCGTACCGGTCGCAGATCTCCAGAGTGCGTTTCGCAATACAGATGGCGCGGGAGCCGACGCTAACGGTGTTGTTATCATCGAGGACCACGACCGGGATGTCCTGCTGCGCCAGATCGAGGGCGGCGGCGAGGCCGCCGGGTCCCGCTCCGATGACGATCACCGGGTGGTGTGCGGGCGTATCCGCAGCCTGGTCCACACTTCTCCTGTACGGGTACTCGGGATTGATATACGTGCTGCCCATGAGTCTCCTGTCCTGTATGCCCAACGCTTTCTGACGCCGGTAGGGCACTACTTATTGGTTGCGGATGAAACTAAAGATACTGCAGCAGCTGATGAGCTACAACTATTTTGAGGATAATAAATCATATGAGAGCGAATAAGTGCGGAAGATAGTGAATGCAGATGCTGCAAGGTTCGGGTAATAGTACCAATTGCAACTAACGCATGATATCGTTGTGACGAGCTAATTTGCAGATGATAAGGATCAAACATGGCCAAAAAGCCCTTTGCGTCGTCCGCCGACCTCGGCGAGAAAACAGAAACGCTGGAAGTCCTCGCGGAGGGCGTGTACGCGCTGACCGCCGAGGGTGACCCGAACATCGGTGCCATCGAGGCCGAGGACTTCGTGATTGCCTTCGAGGCCAGGGCGACACCGCGCGCCGCGCGGGACTGGCTGCAAAAGCTGCGAGAGCATACCGACAAGCCCGTAAAGTACCTGGTTCT
>JBHEPQ010000064.1:0-7868 GCA_046260215.1 Chromatocurvus sp. | reverse complement strand
TGTCGGCAGCGGCCACTCGCCGGAGCACGCCTGCCTGTACTGCCCGGAGCTGAAGCTGCTGATCGCCGGTGACCAGGTGCTGCCGCGTATCTCGCCGAATGTCTCGGTGTTTCCCACGGAACCCGAGGGCGACCCCCTCAAGGACTGGCTGCGGTCGGGCGCGCGCATTCGCGAAACCCTGCCGGATGATCTGCTGGTGCTGCCGTCACACGAGGCGCCGTTCTACGGCCTGCACCTGCGTCTGAGCCAGCTGCTGGAGGGCCACAACCGCGACCTCGACAAGCTGTACGACTTCCTTGAGCAGCCACGACGTGCCGTCGACTGCTTCCCGGCGCTGTTCAAGCGCGAGATCGATGGTCAGTCCCTGGGGCTGGCGACCGGAGAGACACTCGCCCACCTCAATTGTCTGCTCTACCGGCGCCGCGCGCGGCGTACCCGTGATGCCGAGGGCATCTACTGGTACGAGCAGATACCGCACACCGTGGGTGACGCCGACTGACGGGTTGTGACGTATTGTTGCGGTGCGTCACGACGCGTGGTCACGGCAACGAAAACCGGGGTACGTTTGCCCTCAGTGCGCCGCGATCTTCGCCAGAATCGCGCGCGTGTTGTGACGGTCCAGCAGCTTCGGCACCAGGTAACCACTGCCCTCTGCGACGGCGAGATCGACCAGATAATCAAAGTCCTCGGCCTTGACCTTTTCTGAGGTGTCTGCAATGCCGACATCCGAGCGCAGCTGCCGCACCGCGTCAATGAACGCCAGCGCCTGCTCCTTCTCGGTCTGGCCTTCGGCCGTGACACCGATCAGCTGCGCCAGCTCGGCCAGGCGCGTAGCGGATTCCTCATGGCAGTATTCCAGCACGTGCGGCAATACCAAAGCGTTGGCGTAGCCGTGGGGTATGCCGTATTTGCCACCCAACTGGTGGGCGATGGCGTGCACATTGCCGACGTTGACCTGGTTGATCGCCATGCCCGCATAATACGCCGCCATGCACATGCCATCCCGCGCGTCGCGGTTCTGACCGTCGCTGTAAGCGGTGCGCAGGTTATCGAACACCAGCTTCACGGCGCGGCGGGAACACTCGGTCCGGGTGCCCCGGTTCCAGATGGATATATAGGCCTCCACGGCATGGGTCAGTGCATCAATGCCGGTTGCCGCCGTGATTGCCGGCGGCAGACCGAGCATGAGGTCGCTGTCCAGCGCGGCGGCGGCCGGCAGCAGTCCCGCCCCGGAAATCACGCCTTTTTCATGGCTGTCGCTATCGGAGATCACGGCCCCCATGGTGGCCTCGGAACCGGTACCCGCGGTCGTGGGTATTGCGTACAGGGGCAGGACCTCGTGCTTTACCTTGCCGAGACCGATCCAGTTGCGCGGATCTTCGTCGCTGCCTCCACCGGCGGCGATCACTTTTGCGGCGTCGATAGAGGAGCCGCCGCCGACGGCAAGCACCGTATCGGCCCCGCAGGCGCGCAATGTCGCGATGCCCTCGGCGACCTGGGCAAATGTCGGATCGGGCTGAACGCCGTCATACCACGACACCTCGACGCCCGCCTCAACCAGGCCCTGCACGGCGCCGTCGGCAACGCCCAGTTCGCGCAGGGGCCTGTCGGTGACGACCAGAACGCGGCGCGCGCCGCTGCGCGCAATGTGCGCGCAAAGCTGGCTCGCACTGCCGGCCCCGGCAAACACCACATAGGACAGGGGTGGCGCAAAACGCGTCAATACGCGCACCAGGGCGAAGTACAGGGAATGCTTTAGTTTGTTGAGCATGATGATTAGCCTTATTCTCGTCGAGGAATTCATGCCGGTGGCCCCGTGTTGACGGCGCGCGCACCTTCGATCGCAGAGTAGCAAGCCATTGCGCCATGGCAAAGCCGCAACGCACTGCCGCAACGCACCGCCAGAGACAGCGAAACACAGCACGAGGAGCTCAGCATGCCACACACGGAGACACTGCCAGGCCAGCGCCAGGTCGTTGCTATCGATCCGGACGACCAGTCACTATCCCTCGCCCGCGAGTCAATGCCCGAGCCGAAGCCGGATCAGGTCCTTATCCGCGTTGACCACGCCGGCATCAACCGCGCCGACCTCCTGCAGCGCAGGGGCCTGTACCCGCCCCCGGAAGATGCCTCGCCAATCATGGGCCTTGAGGTAGCCGGTACCGTCGTCGCGCGCGGCGCGCAGGCGGGGGCCTGGCGGCCAGGTGACAGTATCTGCGCCCTGACCCACGGCGGGGGCTATGCGGATTATACGGTGGCGCCTGTCGGCCAGTGCCTGCCGGTGCCAGACGGCTTCAGCCTGCGCCAGGCAGCAGCGCTGCCCGAGGCTCTGCTCACCATCTGGCACAACCTGTATCAGCGCTGCGGGCTGCAGTCGGGCGAAACTGTGCTGATTCACGGCGGGGCCAGCGGCATCGGCACACTGGGGGTGGGTATGGCCAGCGCCCTTGGGGCCACGGTGCTCACCACCGCCGGCAGCGCCGCGAAATGCAGCGCCCTGCGCAACCTCGGTGCCAGCCACGCGTTCGATTATCAGAAGCAGGACTTCGCAGCAGAAATCGAGGCTCTGGGACTGAAGGGTAACGTCAACGTGATTCTCGACATGGTGGGCGGCGACTACATACAGAAGAACCTCGACATCGTGGCTCCGGAGGGGCGCATCGTTTGCATTGCTTTCATTCGCGGCTTCAAGGCCGAGGTCAACTTTGCCCCGATGCTGCTCAAGCGCGTCACCCTCACCGGCTCTACCTTGCGGGCGCAGACCTTCGCCCAGAAGGCAGTCATGGTGCGCGAGCTGTTGGAGCACGTATACCCACACCTGAATCGCGGCGAGATACATCCGGTGATCGACAGCGTGTTTCCGATGGCGCAGGCAGCAGACGCCCAGGCCCGCATGCAGGATGGCGAGCATATGGGCAAAATCCTGCTGAAGATGACGGCGGACTGAAAGCCGTGGGAGCAACGCGTACCCGATACCGGAGGTGTGCCCGCCCGGCGAAGTTCGCGCCGCACCTGACAGCACTGGCGCTGTTCGGCCTGTTGGCTGCCTGCGGTGGTGGCGGTGGCGGCACTGCAGGCGCGACGGATACGCCGGTCACTGTCGCCAACCAGAGCCCCCAGGCACGCATCGAGGCACCGGAAACCGCCACCGCGGGAAACATCGTGAGTCTCGATGGCAGCGCCAGCAGCGATCCGGACGGCAGCATCACCGACTATGCCTGGTCACAGACCAGCGGTGCCGGCGTCGCTCTGACGGGTGCCACACAGGCCAGCGCCAGCTTCACCGCGCCAGACGTCAGCGAACAGACAGCCCTGGCGTTCTCACTCAGCGTGACCGACAACAGCGGCGCACAGAACACGGCATCGGTGTCGGTTACTATTCAGCCCGCGACGGAAAGTGCCCGCTACGCGATCAGTGGGCGACTTGCCGCGGGCACCAGCCAGGCCATCGATTCGACCACCAACGACACGTTCAACGCCTCCACAGACAACAACCGCATCGAGAACGCCCAGGCGCTGACCAATCCGATCACCGTCGGCGGTTATCTCAACGAGCCGGGCTCTGGTGCGGAGGGTCGCTCCCAGGTCAGCGGTGACGTCGAGGACTTTTATCGCGTCAGGCTGTTCGAGGGCCAGAGCGTCACGCTGCTGGTGGCAAACGCCAACGCGGCGGATGCCGATCTCTATCTGTACGACGAAGCCGGCAATGTGGTGGATTTCTCCATCGATACCACAGAGTTCGAATCCGTTGCGGTGCCGGCCGACGGTGTGTATTTCGTCAATGTCTCGCTATTCTCTGGCGCCACCGTCTACAACCTGGCCATCGGCAGCGACGCATCCGTGGCCCCCGCGACCAGACGCTATGCCAGCGTGCTCACCGATCAGGCCGTTGTCCGCTATCGCTCGGACGACAGCGAACCCGGCCTCGAGAGCGCGGCGAAGCGCCGGCTCTCGGACCGGCTCGACATGCGTCGCATAGCCGGGGGGCGCGGACGCCGCCAGCTTTTCAACATGCGTGCCGCCGGCGCCGAAACCAGGATTGCCCGCAACCGCCTCGGCCGTCTGCTTGCGCGGCGCGACGCCATCACGGACGATCATCTGCAGGACGTCTGGCGCACTCTGATAAGCATCAAACGACTGGCGCGCGAACCGGGCATCGCCGCGGCCGAGCCGAATTATCGGCTGCAGTCGATGGCGACGCCGAACGACGAGGCCTACCCGCTGCAGTGGCATTATCCCCTGATCAACCTGCCGGCTGCCTGGGACATTACCACGGGGAACCCCGGGGTGATTGTCGCCGTGATCGATACCGGTATTCTCGGCAACCACCCGGACCTTGCAGGCCAGCTGGTACCGGGCTACGACTTCATTCGCGACGCCGGGAGCGCGGGTGACGGCGATGGTATCGATGCGGATCCTGCCGATATCGGCGCGGGCAATCTCAGAGGCAATTTTCACGGCACGCACGTCGCCGGTACCGTGGCCGCCGCGGGCAACAACCGTATCGGCGTTGCCGGTGCTGCCTGGGGCGCCCGCGTCATGCCATTGCGCGCCCTGGGTGTCGGGGGTGGCGGCACCAGCTACGATATCGCCCAGGCCGTGCGCTTTGCCGCCGGGATGGCCAACGATTCCGGCACGCTGCCATCACAGCCGGCGGACATAATCAACCTGAGCCTGGGCGGCGAGGGCTTCAGCCAGTTCAATCGGGATCTGTACCGGGAAGTGCGCAGCCGCGGCATCAGCGTGGTGGCGGCGGCGGGAAACGAAAGCAGCACTGAGCCCGGCTACCCCGCCGGCTATCCGGACGTCTTTTCCGTGAGTGCAACGGATGCCCAGCGCAATCTGACAGCCTATTCCAACCGCGGCGGCAGTATTGACCTGGCGGCGCCGGGGGGCGACAGCGGCAAGGACATCACCGGCGACGGCTATCCTGACGGCGTTCTCAGCACAGACGCCGCCGAGGGTGACTTTGCCTACACCTTTACCAGCGGCACCTCCATGGCGGCGCCGCATGTGGCCGCGGTTCTGGCACTGATGAAAAGCGTCAACCCGGACCTGAGCGGCGAGGATATCGCCAGCCTGCTTGCAGCCGGCGCGCTTACTGACGATGCCGGTGCGCCGGGACGGGACGACGACTTCGGCTTCGGCATCATCAATGCGCGCAAGGCGGTGGACGCAGCGATCAACGCGCTGGGCGAGGCGATCGAGGCAGCGCCGTCCATCAGTGTGTCCAGCGACGTGCTCAACTTCGGCAATCGCACGCAGTCGCTGCAGCTGGTGATTTCCGGTACGGGTGGCGCCGAGGTTCGCTCGCTTGACGCGCGGGCAGACTGGCTTTCGCTGCGTGCAGTGGACACAGACAGCACAGGCCTCGGCCGCTACGAGGTGCGGGTGGATCGCAGTGCTCTGGCAGACGGCATCTACAGCACGGATATCGAGCTGCGCTCCTCAGCCAACCCGTTGCGGGTGCGGGTGCTGGTCGCAGTGGGCGGCGGCGGAGACGCGGAACTCGGCACCCTCTACGTGCTGCTTTACGACCCCGAAACCGACAGCGTGCCGGCACAGGCCGTCGCGCGCAGCCGCGACGGTTATCGCTTCGAACTGCCGCCGGCACCGGCGGGCAATTACCTGTTGTTTGCCGGTACCGACCTGAACAACAACCTCGCCATCTGCGAGGCCGGCGAAGCCTGCGGCGCGCTGCTGACCCTGGATCAGCCACTGCGTATTCAACTCGACAGGGATATCAGCGACGTAAACTTTCCGGTCGAATACCAGATAGCGATACCCGGTCGGCAAAGCACCCCATCTCTAACGGAGCAGGTACCGACACTGCGCAGGGCGCGTCAGCCGCAGTGAGTGCAGCCCAGCTGAGTGCAGCCCAGCTGAATGCAGCCCAGCTGAATGCAGCCCATTACCTCCGCGCGTTACGTCGGGTGATGGCATAGAAGCACAGTCCGCCGACAGCGCCGGCGGCCCCCTGGGAGAGTAGCCCCGGCAGCGAGCGGGTAGCGGCGATACCGCTGACGCCCAGCACCGCCTTCATGACGAGATGCAGGGCGACCAGGGCGACAAAGCCCGCGAGTGAATAAAGCAGCGCACGTCGTTGCGGTAACAGGCGACCCAGACCTGCAGCGACGGGCAGCGCCAGCACGAAGGCAATGGCAATGAGCGGCAGGTAGCTGGCAGCCAGACCCCACATGTCATGCAAGGTCGCGGCGAGGCGATCGACGAGAGGAACCGCAACACCCATCGCCGCCACTTCCGCCAGAATGATCTGGGTCGCCGCCATACTCGCCAGCAGGTAGGCACAGAGGACGGCAGGGATGTAGGCCTTGACGGCATGTAACATGAACAGGATCTCCGGCTCAGACAGACGCTATAATGAATCCTTAATCAGCAGGGGGAAAGCCATGCCGGCCGTCATAAAACACGTTTTTCCCGGCGCGATCATTTTTTTCGTCATGCTGGGTCTCGCATTCTCTACACAGGGCGCAGGGAGCTATCGCCTCGAGGTGGTGGCAGACGGATTGCACCGCCCCTGGTCCGTGGCACAGTTACCCGGCGGTGATTTTCTGGTCACCGAGCGTCGTGGCAGGCTGCTGCACATAGCCAGGGATGGCAGCACGAGCACCATCAGCGGCGTTCCACCAACTTATGTTGCCGGTCAGGGCGGCCTCTTCGATATTGTGCTGCACCCGGCTTTTGCCGACACTCGTCTGGTGTACCTGAGCTATGCGCAGGGTAGCGAGGAAGCCAACAGCACGGCGGTCTGGCGCGCCCGACTGCAGGGTGACGCACTGGTCGACGGACGCCGGATACTGCAAGTCAGGCCGCGCAAGGACACGCCTCAGCACTACGGCGGGAGGCTGGCGTTCCTCGACGACGGAACGCTGCTGGTGACTACCGGTGAAGGCTTCGACTACCGCGAGGCCGCACAATCGCTGAACAGCGAAATGGGCAAAGTCCTGCGCATCAGTGACGATGGCAGCATTCCCGCGGACAACCCCTTTAGCAAGCCGGGGAGTGAGCGAATCTGGAGCTATGGGCACCGCAATCCCCAGGGACTGGTCGTTGATGAGTACTCAGAGCGAGTCTATCTACATGAACATGGCCCGCGGGGAGGAGATGAACTGAACGTGATCCTGCCGGGCAACAATTATGGCTGGCCGGCAATAACGCACGGTGTGGACTACAGCGGCGCCTACGTGTCGCCATTTACCCGGGCTCCCGGTATGCAGCAGCCCGACTGGTTGTGGACCCCGAGCATCGCGCCATCCGGTCTCGCACTCTACCGTGGCCAGCGCTATCCGCAGTGGCAGGGTGATCTGTTTGTCGGTGCACTGGTCGATCAGGAAGTACGACGCCTCGTCCTTCGCGACGGACAGGTGATCGCCGAGCACGCGCTATTCAGTGATATCGGCGAACGCGTCCGTGATGTGCGCGCTGCGCCCGACGGCTACCTCTACCTGCTGACGGACAGTGAGAACGGGGCCCTTCTGCGAGTCACCGCCGACAACTGACGGGACAGGACGGCCCGGGACGGTCCGGCAGGGTGTGGTAGACGAAAAATAAAACGCGCGCGCCGAATTCCGGCGAACGCATTGTCGGTTAACTATATAACCTAGCTGTTTTCCGATTGCTTTGGTTCAGCCTTTGGCCTGCCGGGCCCGCGCCGCTTTTTCGGTGCGGCCGTCTTGCCGGCCGCTGCCTGCGTCGTGGTCGCCGCCTTTTTCGGGGACGCCTTTTTCGGGGACGCCTTAGTCGGGGACGCCCTAGTCGGGGACGCCTTCTTCGCTGGTGTTTTCTTCACCGCGGTCTTTTTTGCGACGGGCTTCTTCGCTGCGGTTTTCGTGGCTGCGGTCTTTTTC
>JBHEPQ010000057.1:0-3275 GCA_046260215.1 Chromatocurvus sp. | reverse complement strand
GGGTGTCGAGATGGTGATGCCGGGCGACAACGTGCAGATGACGGTAACGCTGATTGCGCCTATCGCGATGGAAGACGGCCTGCGCTTTGCGGTACGCGAAGGTGGCCGCACGGTCGGCGCCGGCGTGGTAGCGAAGATCCTGGAGTAAATTGTGGAAGCAGCGACCGTGCGTCGCTGCAAGTGACGAGCCGAACGGCCCATTACGGGCGTTCGGCTTCGTTGTCTGTAACTGTGTTACAGGCCAGTAGCTCAACTGGCAGAGCAGCGGTCTCCAAAACCGCAGGTTGGGGGTTCGAGTCCCTCCTGGCCTGCCAATCATGGCAGGAAAGGCCGTTTCCCGAGGGAGAGGGTCGTGTGGAAGGAAGTGTGAATGAGTGTGGAAGCGCCAGCCAGTCGCCTGGATAGTCTGAAGTGGCTCGTCGTTGCGGCGCTGATCGCCACCGCGGTTATCGGTAACAGCTATTTCTCGAACGAGTCCCTGCTTTACCGGGCTCTGGCGATTGTTGCCATTGCTGCAGTGGCGGGTTTTGTCGCCCTGCAGACGGCCAAGGGCGCGTCATTCTGGTCCCTGGTCAAGGGATCGCGAACGGAAATCCGCAAGGTGGTCTGGCCCACGCGCCAGGAGACCGTGCAGACCACGCTCATCGTTGTCGCATTTGTGTTGGTGGTGGCCCTGATCCTGTGGGGACTTGACTCCTTCCTGGGTTGGTTGGTGTCGCTGGTAATTGGGTAGTACGGGACATAAGGGTTTAACCGATGGCAATGCGATGGTACGTCGTGCAGGCGTTTTCCGGATACGAAAAGAAGGTTGCTGCAGCCCTGAAGGAGCGTATCGAGCTACACTCTATGCAGGATCGCCTGGGCGAAGTCCTGGTTCCGACCGAGGAGGTCGTCGAGATGCGGGCGGGGCAGAAGCGCCGCAGTGAGCGCAAGTTCTTTCCCGGCTACGTGCTGGTGCAGATGGAGCTTGATGATGACACCTGGCACCTGGTGAAGCAGACGCCCCGTGTCCTCGGCTTCATCGGTGGCAACAAGGCTGACGCACCGTCCCCGATTACCGACAAGGAAGCGGCTGCAATACTGCAGCGCGTTGAAGAGGGCGTCGAGGCGCCGCGGCCGAAGACGCTGTTCGAGCCGGGTGAGATGGTTCGCGTGGTCGATGGGCCGTTCAACGACTTCAGCGGCGTTGTCGAGGAAGTCAATTACGAAAAGAGCCGGCTCAATGTAGCCGTACTGATTTTTGGTCGCTCGACCCCGGTCGAGCTCGAATTCGGTCAGGTCGAAAAGGCCTGACCCGGGGCGCGCCCCGGACAGGGCGCGCGTAGTGAAACGGGTGGCTTTGCCACCCCGGTGGGGAGTCGCAGGTGGCCCGACAGGGTTGCAATCCCGCGGCGTCTGAACCCAGGAGTAGTCAACATGGCAAAAAAAGTCAACGCGTACATCAAGCTTCAGGTCGCTGCCGGCAAGGCGAATCCGAGTCCCCCGGTGGGACCGGCGCTGGGCCAGCACGGCGTGAATATCATGGAATTCTGCAAGGCCTTCAACGCCGAGACGCAGGATATTGAACAGGGATTGCCGATACCGGTGGTTATCACGGTGTACAGTGATCGCTCATTCACCTTTATCAAGAAGACCCCGCCGGCATCCGTCCTGCTGCGTAAAGCGGTGGGTGTCAGTAAAGGTTCCGGTGTGCCGAATACCAGCAAGGTCGGTTCGGTGACTCGTGAACAGCTCGAGGACGTCGCCACCCAGAAGTGGCCCGACCTGACCGCGGCAGATATGGATGCGGCAGTGCGCACCATCGCTGGAAGCGCCCGCTCTGCGGGTATTGATGTAGAGGGGGTGAAGTAATGGCGAAGCTGTCCAGGCGCGTACGCGCATTCAGGGAAAAAGTTGATCCGACAAAGGCCTATCCACTGCCGGATGCGGTTGCGCTACTGAAAGAGTTGTCAACGGCGAAGTTCAGCGAAACCGTCGAAGTGGCTGTAAAGCTTGGTATCGATGCGCGTAAATCCGATCAGGCTGTGCGCGGTGCCACCACGCTGCCTCACGGTACCGGTAGCGACGTTCGGGTTGCGGTATTCACCCAGGGCGAGGCGGCCGAGAAGGCACAGGCAGCTGGCGCCGATCTCGTGGGTATGGATGAGCTGGCCGAGCAGGTCAAAGGCGGAATGATGGATTTTGACGTTGTCATTGCGTCACCGGACGCCATGCGCGTGGTCGGTCAGCTCGGGCAGATTCTGGGTCCTCGCGGCCTCATGCCCAACCCCAAGACCGGCACGGTGACGACGGATGTCGAAACCGCGGTGAAAAATGCGAAATCGGGACAGATGCGCTATCGGACTGACAAGAACGGGATCATTCACGGCGGCATCGGAAAGATCAGCTTTGAGGCCGATGCAATTCGCGGCAACCTGGAAGCCGTGCTGGCAGATCTGAGAAAAGCCAAGCCGTCGGCTGCAAAGGGTGTCTATCTCCGCAAGGTCACCCTGTCGACCACCATGGGCCCCGGTGTAACGATCGACCAGGGGTCAATAGCGGAAGCTTGATTCGGGCGCACCCTCGGGTGCGCGCGTACGGTGTGACTGCCAGGGAGGGTAGCGCACAGGCAGGTTCCCGGGTTTCGCCCGGTTTCTCTGCCGACTTTGAGGTCTTTGGACTAGCGGTGACTTTGCGTCTGCTTTGCCCGGCTACGAACTGAAGGCCATCAAAGACCGTAGGTGCTGCTCCGGCATGTGCTGGCACAGGATGTCTCAGCACATGCCGGAGCAGCGTAAAGGGAAGCACGTTCCCGCCTACGCAGATGGTGGACACGTTCACCAGACACGTGGCGCGCACATAGCGTTGTGCATGCCTGACATAGTAATCCAGGAGTTATACCAGTGGCAATCGGACTCGAAGACAAGAAGGCGATCGTAGCTGAAGTTAACGAGACTGCCACCAATGCCCTCTCTCTTGTCGTTGCAGATGCGCGTGGCGTATCCGTAGACGGGATGACGCTGTTGCGCCAGGAAGCACGCGAAAGCTCAGTCACTCTCCGCGTTGTGCGGAATACGCTGGCCA
This sequence comes from Chromatocurvus sp., assembly GCA_046260215.1. Taxonomy (GTDB): domain Bacteria; phylum Pseudomonadota; class Gammaproteobacteria; order Pseudomonadales; family Halieaceae; genus Chromatocurvus. Next base: position 212 of record JBHEPQ010000057.1, on the reverse strand, counting down.
AGCGTGCATTTGAGGGAACGGAATACGAGTGCGTTCAGAAGGCGCTCGTGGGACCGTCCCTATTCGGATTTTCCATGGAGGATCCGGGTGCCGCAGCACGTCTGTTCAAGGAGTTCGCCAAGAAGCACAAGAGCTTTGAGGTAAAGGCATTGGCGGTGAGCGGCCAGATGCTGGGTGCTGAACAATTGGATGTTCTGGCAAAGCTGCCGACG
>JBHEPQ010000028.1:0-14858 GCA_046260215.1 Chromatocurvus sp. | reverse complement strand
GGGCCGGCTCGGCCTCTCGACAATATGGGCAGGGCTGCGTCCCGCCCTGCTCGGCAAGACAGCCGTGGAACCGCGGATCTGGCACACCTGATATGATGGCGACTATCACGCTGCATACTGGCACAGTTACTGCACAACTGACACAGTTACTGCACAACTGGCACAGTTACTGCGCGAATGGCACGGTCACTGCAAAAACGTGTGAAATCTTGAAACCGGATAACGGATAACGGAAAGCGCATGGAATTGACACCCCGCGACAAGGACAAGCTGCTGCTGTTCACCGCCGCTCTGCTCGCAGAGCGGCGCAAGGCACGCGGCCTGAAACTGAATTACCCGGAGGCGCAGGCGCTGATCAGCGCTGCGATCATGGAAGGCGCGCGCGACGGACAGTCAGTGGCGGACCTGATGAGTGCAGGACGCACCATTCTGGGGCGCGATGATGTCATGCAGGGGGTGCCCGAAATGATCCGGGAAGTCCAGGTGGAAGCGACATTCCCCGACGGCACCAAACTCGTGACCGTGCACGACCCGATCGCATGACGCACAGGAGGATACGTTGATGATACCCGGCGAGATGGACATCCAGCCAGGCGATATCGACCTCAACACCGGTCGCGACACGCTGACGCTCAGCGTCGGCAACAGTGGTGACCGGCCAGTGCAGGTCGGCTCGCATTACCATTTTGCGGAGGCGAATCCGGCACTGACCTTTGATCGCACTGCCGCGCGTGGCTACCGGCTTGACGTACCGGCGGGCAGCGCCATGCGCTTCGAGCCCGGACAGACACGGGACATCACGCTCGTTTCCTACGCCGGCGAGCGCAAGGTGTACGGATTCCGCGGAGAAATCATGGGGGCACTGACATGAGCCGCATCGATCGACGCGCATACGCGGGCATGTACGGTCCGACCACGGGCGACCGCGTGCGCCTGGGTGACACGGAGTTGTGGATCCGCGTGGAGAAAGATCACACCGTATACGGCGACGAGGTGAAATTCGGCGGCGGCAAGGTCATCCGCGACGGCATGGGCCAGAGCCAGCTGCCCTGTGCCGAGGTCGCAGACACGATCATCACCAACGCCCTGATTCTTGACTACTGGGGTATCGTCAAGTCGGACGTCGCCATCAAGAACGGTCGCATCAGCGGCATCGGCAAGGCCGGAAACCCGGACGTGCAGCCCGGCGTTACCCTGCCCATCGGCGCCGGAACCGAGGTCATCGCCGGCGAAGGCAAGATCCTTACGGCCGGCGGCATCGACGCGCACATCCACTTTGTCTGCCCGCAGCTCATCGAGGAGGCACTGATGAGCGGCATTACCACGATGCTCGGCGGCGGCACCGGACCCGCCACCGGCACCAATGCCACCACCTGCACACCGGGTCCCTGGCATATCGGCAAGATGCTTCAGGCCTCGGAAGCCTTCCCGATGAATCTCGGCTATATGGGCAAGGGCAACTCCAGCCTGCCGCTACAGCTGCAGGAGCAGGTCATTGCCGGCGCGCTGGGCCTGAAGCTGCACGAGGACTGGGGGACGACGCCGGCAGCTATCGACAACGCGCTGACCGTGGCCGGGCAGTTCGATGTGCAGGTGGCCATACACACCGACACACTCAACGAGTCCGGTTTTGTCGAGGATACGCTCGCCGCGATTGACGGGCGTACCATTCACACCTATCACACCGAGGGCGCCGGGGGTGGCCACGCACCGGACATCATCAAGGCCTGCGGCGCGGATAACGTGCTGCCCTCCTCGACCAATCCAACGCGACCCTACACGGTAAATACCGTGGACGAACACCTCGACATGCTCATGGTGTGCCACCACCTGGACCCGGATATCCCCGAGGATGTTGCCTTTGCCGATTCGCGCATCCGCAAGGAAACCATCGCCGCCGAGGATATACTGCACGACCTGGGGGCCTTCTCCATTATCGCTTCGGACTCCCAGGCCATGGGCCGCGTCGGCGAAGTGATCTGCCGCACCTGGCAGACCGCACACAAGATGAAAGTGCAGCGCGGGCTGCTGCCCGAGGACAGCGATGCTGACAACTACCGGGCCAAGCGCTACATCGCCAAGTACACCATCAACCCGGCGCTGGCCCACGGCATTGCCCACGAAGTGGGGTCAGTGGAAGTGGGCAAGCTGGCGGACCTGTGCCTGTGGTCACCGGCCTTTTTCGGGGCCAAGCCGGCACTCATCATCAAGGGCGGCGCGATTGCCGCGGCGCCCATGGGCGATCCCAACGGCTCGATACCCACACCGCAGCCGGTACACTACCGCTACATGTTCGGTGCCTACGGTCGGGCCTGTACGGAGACCGCCGTGAGCTTTGTCAGTGCCGCTTCGCTGGACGCCGAGATCGGCAAGGCGCTGGGTCTGCAGCGACGCCTGGTCGGGGTAAAAGGCTGCCGCAGCGTGCGCAAGGCAGACATGCTCCTGAACAATTACCGGCCGCACATGGAAGTCGATCCGCAGACTTACGAGGTGCGCGCCGATGGCGTGCTGCTGACCTGTGAACCCGCCAGCGTGCTGCCTCTCGCGCAGCGCTATCATCTGTTCTGATGCTGGAAGCGATGCAATTTCTACCCGCGGCGCAGGCACCAGGGGATGACCGCGATGGAGCGACGCTGCAGCTGACACTGACTTTCGATCAGCGCCGCAAGAGTCGCTATCGCACGCGCACCGACTGCGGCCTGGAGCTCGGCTGGTTTCTGCCCCGGGGGGAGATCCTCGCCGACGGTGACAGCCTGCTCTGCTCGGATGGCACCCGGGTGCGCGTTTGCGCCGCGGCCGAGGATGTCAGCGAGGTGCATTGCGCAGATGCACAGCTGATCAGTCGCGCCACCTACCATCTCGGCAATCGCCATGTGCCCCTGGACATCGCGCGCGACCGGCTGCGCTACCAGCGTGACAGCGTGCTGGACGCCATGCTCGTCGGCCTGGGTTTGAACGTGGCGCACACAAAGGCCACCTTCAATCCGGAGAACGGCGCCTACCATGCACAGGGCTCGCACAGCCATGCACAGGGCTCACACAGGCATGCGCAGGGCGAGCACGAACCCGTGCACCACGACCAACACGAGCACGAACACGAACACGACCACGGGCACACGCATGACGGACACTGATCCGACGCTACACCTGTGGCACCTGATCAGCCCTGCTCTCCCGGTGGGCGCCTATGCCTATTCCCAGGGCCTGGAGTTTGCGATCGAGGACGGCTGGCTATCGGCGCCGGGGGCGCTGGACGACTGGCTAGCCGGACTGCTGCTTGAAGGCCTGGCGCGCACGGACCTCCCCGCACTGTCGCGCTGCCTCGACGCCTGGCAACAGGAGGACGCAGCGGCACTGGATTTCTGGAACGACTGGTTGCGTGCCAGCCGCGAGACCAGCGAACTCCTGCTGGAGGACGAACAGATGGGCCTCGCCCTGTGGCGCCTGCTCAACGATCTGGAAGTGCCGGACTTTGCATTGCAGGCACCCCCTGGCTATGTCAGCCAGTTCGCCCGCGCCTGCGCGCACTGGCGGATTGATGCTGCGAATGCGCTGCGGGGCTTTGCCTGGAGCTGGCTGGAGAATCAGGTTACGTCAGCAACAAAGCTCGTACCACTGGGCCAGACGGCAGCGCAGCGTCATCTGCTTGGCCTGATGCCCGTTATGGCAGACGCCTGCAAGCGTGCCCGAACCCTGGCGGATGACGAACTCGGCGCCAGCCTGCCCGGTCTGGCCATGGCATCTGCAGCACATGAACAGCAACACGCACGACTATTCCGCTCCTGACAGACAGATTTCTCCAGGGTCAATACAATATTTTCTGAGGTAGATACAGACATGCAAAAACCCGCACTACGCGTAGGTATCGGCGGTCCTGTGGGCTCGGGCAAGACGGCCCTGGTGCGCCTGCTGTGCGAGCGGCTCAAAGAGCGCTATAACCTGGCGGTGATCACCAATGACATCTATACCCGGGAAGACGCGGAATTTCTGCAGCGCCACAACGCTCTGGATGCAAATCGCATTCTGGGCGTGGAAACCGGGGGTTGCCCACACACCGCGATACGCGAGGACGCCTCCATGAACCTGTCGGCGGTGGCCCAGCTGCAGGCAGAAATACCCGGGCTGGAGCTGCTGCTGATCGAGAGCGGTGGCGACAATCTAGCCGCAACCTTCAGCCCGGAATTGTCGGATCTCACCCTGTATGTCATCGACGTGTCTGCGGGTGACAAGATACCGCGCAAGGGCGGCCCGGGAATCACCAAATCGGATCTTCTGATCATCAACAAGATCGATCTCGCCCCGCTGGTCGGCGCCGATCTGTCCGTTATGGATCGCGATGCACGAAAAATGCGCGGCGACCAACCGTTCGTGTTTACCAACCTCAAGGACGGCACAGGCCTCGACGACGTTATCAACTTCGTGGAGCACGCTGGCATGCTGGCGTCCGCAGAGGTCTGAGTCATGGTTACGTTTATAGACAACGCCAGCGTGACGCAGCTGGCGGCGACTGACCCGAACCGCAGCGTTCTCGAGTACCTGCGCGAGGATGCCGGGAAGACCGGAACCAAAGAAGGCTGTGCCTCGGGGGACTGCGGCGCCTGCACGGCGGTAACGGTCACACTGGAGAGCGACCGGCTTGTGTACCGGGCCATCAACAGCTGCATCACGCCACTTGGACAGCTGCACGGCACACAGTTGATCAGCGTCGATGACCTGGCCGAGGGTAGTAGATTACATCCGGTACAGCAGGCGATGGTAGACGCGCACGCGTCGCAGTGCGGCTTCTGCACACCCGGATTCGTCATGTCGCTGTTCGCCCTGTGGAAAAGCGATGAACACGCGTCACGCGATACGGTAATTGACGCCCTCGGCGGGAATCTGTGTCGCTGCACCGGGTATCGACCGATTATCGATGCCGCCATCGCCGCCTGCGCTGCGCGCGGCGAGGATGCCTTTTCACGCCGCGAAAAAGAGACCGCGACGACGCTGCGCCAGATTGCCGCGGCCCCCGGTGACATTGATCTCCAGGGCGCCGGTCATCGCTATCTGGCGCCTGCAGGTATCGATCAGCTGACCGCGATTCTCGAGGCGCATCCCGAAGCGCGCCTGGTCGCGGGCGCTACGGACCTGCATCTGGAGATCACGCAGCAGCTGCAGCCGATCGACCTGCTGGTCTACACCGCCGGCGTGCCTGAGCTGCAGGTTCTGGGAGAGACCGAGGACCTGCTGCATATCGGTGCCGCCGTGACCTATACCGACGCACATGCGGCACTGTGCCGACACTTTCCGGACCTGGCTGAGCTCCTGGCGCGTCTGGGTTCGCGGCAGATCCGCAATCAGGGCACGCTCGGGGGCAACATCGGCACCGCATCGCCCATTGGCGATATCCCGCCCTTTCTGCTGGCGGTTGACGCCCAGCTGCGCCTGCGCTCGACGAGTGGCAGTCGTGACCTGCCGATCACGGAATTTTTCCTGGATTACCGCAAGACAGCGCTTCAGCCTGGTGAATGTATCGAGCGCATTCTGATTCCACTACCCGGGCCCGGCGACCTGCTGCGTGCCTACAAGATCAGCAAGCGCCTGGATGATGATATTTCCGCCCTCTGCGGCGTATTCAATCTGTCTCTGGACGCAGGCAGGGTTGTTGAGGCGCGGGTTGCATTCGGCGGGATGGCGGCCACCCCGGCGCGGGCGCCCGCCTGCGAGCGCGCGCTGGCGGGTCAGCCCTGGAACCTGCAGACCGCGATCAGTGCCGGCGCCGCTCTTGCAGAGGATTTCCGCCCGATCGATGATCTGCGCGCCAGCGCCGGCTATCGCCTCGACTCCGCTGCCGGGCTCGTGCAGCGGCTGTATTACGACACGGTGGACACCGGCATCGGGGCGGTGCGGGTAACCCAGTATGCGTAAGCTGCCCTCAGGCGAACCACATGCCGGGGCCCACCGTGCCGCCTCCGGCTCCGCGGGCAGCGCGCTGGCGCATGAAAGCGCGGCAAAACACGTCAGCGGGACGGCGACCTACGTCGATGATCAGCCCGCGCCGGCAAACGCGCTGCATGCGTATTTCGGCCTGAGCGACGTCGCCCACGGGCGCCTGGTGTCCCTGGACCTCGACCCGGTGCGCAGCGCACCGGGCGTCATCGCGGTGGTCACTCGGGATGACATACCGGGGCAAACGGACATCGGCCCGGTATTTCCGGGCGATCCACTGATGGTCGGCATCGGTGAGGAAATTGAATTCCACGGCCAGGTGCTGTTTGCCGTTGCCGCCACCAGCTACGCCGCCGCCCGGCGCGCGGCGCGGCTGGCGAACGTGAAAATAGAACCGCTGCCGGCACTGCTCAGCATTGAGGATGGCTTGGCGGCGCAGGCCTTTGTGCGCCCCAGCCACACCCAGCAGTGCGGGGATGCGTCGGCGGCGATCGCGTCGGCGACAAATACGCTCGAGGGCGATCTGCGAATCGGGGGTCAGGAGCAGATGTACCTTGAGGGCCAGGTATCTCTCGCACTGCCCCAGGAAGACGGCGGTATGCTGGTCTACAGCTCAACCCAGCATCCAACCGAGGGACAGAAGCTGGTGGCGGAAGTGCTGGGTGTGCCGATGAACCGCGTCACCTTTGACACGCGGCGCATGGGGGGCGGCTTCGGCGGCAAGGAGACCCACGCCAATCAATGGGCCTGTCTGGCGGCGCTACTGGCCCACCACACCGGACGCGCCGTCAAGCTGCGTCTGGCTCGGGCGGAGGATTTCATTGCCACGGGCAAACGGCACCACTTTCTCAGTCAGTACCGGGTCGGCTTCAGCGACGACGGCGAGCTTGAGGGGCTGGATATCGCGCTCTCCGGCGGCTGCGGCATGTCGCCGGATCTGTCAGACGCCATCGTCGATCGCGCCATGTTCCACGTCGACAACGCCTACGCGCTGCACAATGCCCACGTTGTGGGCAATCGCGTCAAAACGCATACGGTCAGCAATACGGCCTTTCGGGGTTTCGGCGGCCCCCAGGGCATGCTGGCCATGGAGAACATACTCGACAATATCGCCCGCCATGTCGGTGTCGACCCACTGGATGTACGCAAACGCAATCTGTACCGGGACGCTGAAGGATACGACACCACCCACTACGGTCAGCGCATCGAGCAGCATATCCTGCCGGGCCTGATCGAGCGTGTGGAAAAAAATGCGGATTATCGGCAGCGGCGCGACGCGATCACCGCCTTCAACCGGGATAGCCCGGTGATGAAAAAAGGTTTGGCATTGACGCCGGCCAAGTTCGGTATTTCTTTTACCATACAGACACTGAACCAGGCCGGCGCCCTGCTGCACGTATACACCGATGGCAGCGTGCAGCTGAATCACGGTGGCACGGAAATGGGTCAGGGGCTGTACACCAAAGTGGCACAGGTGGTGGCCAGTGAGTTGCGGATTGATCTGTCGCGCATTCAGTGCACGGCCACACGCACCGACAAGGTGCCCAATACCTCGCCAACGGCAGCGTCCTCCGGCAGTGACCTCAATGGCATGGCCGCACGTAACGCCGCACGCAAGATCAAGGCGCGCCTGACTGCACTCGCTGCGGAAGAATACGGGGTCAGCGAAGCCGAGGTGCACTTCAGCGACAATACCGTTGCCATTGGCCGGCACCGCGTCAGCTTTACCGAACTGGTTCAGCTCGCTTACCGGCAGCGCGTGTCGCTATCGGCGACCGGCTACTACAAAACACCCAAAATTCATTACGACCGGGAACGCGCACAGGGCCGCCCGTTCTTTTATTACGCCAACGGCGCGGCAGTCAGCGAAGTCCTGGTAGACAGTCTCACCGGAGAGTATCGCGTGACACGCGTGGACATATGCCACGACGTCGGGCAGTCCCTCAACCCGGCCATCGACCTCGGTCAGATTGAAGGCGGCTTCATCCAGGGCATGGGTTGGCTGACGACCGAGGAACTGGTGTGGAATGACACGGGGAAACTCATGACCGTGGGGCCGGCAAGCTACAAGATTCCCGCAATCGGCGATACGCCAGCGGTGTTCAACGTCGAACTGCTGCCCGACAGCCCCAACGTCGAGGCCACGATTTTCCACTCCAAGGCCGTGGGCGAACCGCCACTGATGCTGGCAATTTCGGTCTATTGCGCGCTGCGGGATGCCGCGGCCAGCCTTGCTGATTACCGCTGCAGTCCACCACTGGACGCACCGGCCACGCCGGAGCGCGTGCTTGCGGCCTGTCGCGCGGCGCGAGAGTGGGCAGAATGAGCGTCGGCAGCCGCGCGCACACCGATACCCACTGGACCGAGGCCTGTGCCTCCCTGCGACAGGCGGGCACCCCTCATGTGCTGCTGACATTGCTGAATACCCGGGGTTCCACACCCCGCGCCGCGGGTACCAAAATGGTGGTTGCGGAACACGCCAACTGGGGCAGCATCGGTGGCGGCAACCTGGAGTTCCGCGCCATGGCCATTGCCGGCGAGATGCTTGCCACGGGCACGGAGCAACAGCGGATCGAGGATTTTCCGCTGGGTGCAAAGCTGGGCCAGTGCTGCGGCGGCCACACCCGGGTGCTGTTCGAGTGCTTCGCCGGCGCACAGCTGCAGGTGGCGCTATTCGGCGCCGGGCATGTGGGGCGGGCGCTGGCCGGCATCCTCGGTGGATTGCCCTGCCGGGTACGCTGGGTGGACAGCCGGGCCGGGGAGCTTCCCGATAACGTGCCGGCAAATGTCACCGCATGTGTCAGCGACAGCCCGGTAGATGAAATACCGGATCTGCCGGCAGGCACCTTTTACCTGTTCATGACACACGAGCACCCCCTGGACTATGCCCTCGCCGAGAAAGCCCTGGCGCGGCATGATGCCGGTTATATCGGCCTGATAGGTTCCCAGACCAAGTGGCGACGCTTCCGCCTGCGTCTGCAGCACCGGGGCTACAGTGACAACGAAATCGCGCAGATCCGGTGCCCCGTCGGCCTGCCCGAGGTACCGGGCAAGTACCCCATGGAGGTCGCGGTCTCCATCGCGGGGCAGGTGATCGGCGCTTATCATTCCTGTGGAGGCAGGTCCGCCGCCGCTGCTGCGCCGTCAGACGAGACGCCGGCGCCAGCGCCGGCGGAGCTGATCCCGCAAGGCGAGCAAAGCGAGCACTGATGACAAGCACAACACCAGAAAACGACGACATCCCCATCGATACCCCTATCGATACCCCCATCGACACCCGGGCCGAAGGCATCGCCGGATCCCATATCAATCTCCTCGACGAGCGCCTCGGCGCGCGCGCCCTCGCCTGCAGCGACGAGTGGTTTGCGGAAGCCGGTAACCTGGTCAAACCCGGGCGCGGTATCTTCCGCGAGGGGCATTTTGTCTCCACGGGTCAGTGGATGGACGGCTGGGAATCGCGTCGCTCTTTTGGCCGCCGCTCCCCCGGGGCGCCCGACTACGACTGGTGCATTCTGCGGCTGGGCGCGCCGGGCAGGGTTCAGGCCGTGGATATCGACACCAATCACTTTCGAGGCAATGCCCCCGAATACGCAGCGATTGATGTGCTGCACACGGACGACGAGCCGGACAACGATTCGCACTGGCAGGAGCTGATGCCTCAGCGCGCTCTGCGTGCCCACAGCCAGAACCTGTTCGCCATCGAAGGCGCAGCGGCCGTGTCCCGCGACGTCACGCACCTGCGACTGCGTATCTACCCCGACGGCGGCGTTGCGCGTCTGCGCGCCTTTGGCACGCCGGTGCTGCGTCAGAACCACTTTATCGACGGTGAGCTGATCGACCTGGCTGCCGCCCAGCACGGTGGCCGCGGCGTCGCCGTCAGCAACCGGTTCTACAGTTCACCGGACAACCTGTTGATGCCGGGTCGTGGCGTCAACATGGGGGATGGCTGGGAAACGAAGCGACGCCGGGACAGCGGTCACGACTGGGCCATTATTCGTCTCGGTGCACCCGGCTCGATTCACAAGGTGATCGTTGACACCGCCCACTTCAAGGGCAATTTTCCACACCATATGACACTGGAAGCGGTGCTGACTGATCGCGACGATATCGAGAGCGCTGACCTCCGATGGCAGACCCTGCTGCCCGCCCAGCGCCTGTTCGCCGATCGGGAGCACCTGTTCCTGCGCGAGCTCGCGCACGATCGCGATGCAGGCTTCAGTCATGTGCGACTCAACATCTTCCCGGACGGCGGTGTCAGCCGCCTTCGAGTGCTGGGTTTTCCAGACTGGCAGGCGCTGACATGAATCTCGACGCTTTCAATGCCGCCGACAGCGCCACGGCGTCCGAGGCCCTGCGCCGCTGCTGCAGCTGTTCGCGCTGGATAGAGCAGCTGGTGCAGGGACGCCCCTACCCCGATGCTGAAGCCCTGCGCGCCGCGGCCGATCGTGTCTGGGCGGAGCTTGACGAGAACGACTACCTGGAGGCCTTTGCCGGTCACCCGCAGATTGGCGATATCGACAGCCTGCGCGAAAAATACGCCGACACCCGCTCTCTTGCGGCAGGCGAGCAGTCCGGCGTGTCGGGGGCCGACGACGAGACACTGCAGCGACTGGCCCGCGGCAACCAGATTTACCTCGAACGCTTTGGCTTTATCTTCATTGTCTGCGCCACCGGCAAGAGCGCCGGCGACATGCTGGAACTGCTGGAGGCGCGCCTCGACAACACGCGACCGCAGGAAATCGCCAACGCGGCGGAGGAACAGCGGAAAATTTTTCAGATAAGACTTGGACAGCTGTTATGAGCCAGATCACCACACATATTCTCGATACCGCCCACGGCATGCCCGCCGCGGGGGTAGACCTCTCGCTGAGCCGGGAGGAGACAGACGGCAGCTGGACATCGGTTGCCAGCGCTACCACAAATAACGATGGGCGCGTAAGCGATGGCCTCTGCGAGGCCGGTCTGGAGCTGCCGGCGGGCACCTATCGCATGCGCTTCGCCACGGCGGACTACTTTGCCGGCCTCCACATCGACGCGTTCTACCCGCGAGTCGATGTGGTGTTCAACCTGCCCGCCGGCGGCGAGCACTTCCACATCCCCTTGCTTCTTGCGCCCTTTGGCTACAGCACCTATCGGGGGAGCTGATGATCGAGCACCGGAGCGAACGCTCCATCACCCTGCAGCCCCTCTCGGCAGCCGCCTTCGCGCCATTCGGCGAGATCATTGAACCCGCTGGTGCCAGCCGGGAGTACGACATCAACGACGGACAGACCCGGCGCTTTCACGATATAGCCCGCGCGCAGGCGCTGCATCCCGAGACGGCGCTGCATCCCGAGACAATGTATACCTCAGGCCCCGTCTCAGCGACCGGGCCGGCAGACGACTCCGCCGCAGGATCAGACGCGGAGGTTGGTTTCAGTATTTTTCGCGCCCGACCCGTGTCCCTGCCCTTTACGCTACAGCGCATGGAGCGACATCCCCTGGGGAGCCAGGCTTTTATCAATGTGTCCAGCGTGGCCTACGCCATCGTCGTTGCCCCGCCAGGGGAGTTCGACACGGATGGGATGCGCGCATTCCTTGCCGCCCCGGGGCAGAGCATCAACTACCGGGTGGGGACCTGGCATCATTATCTTCTGGCGCTGGGGCGTGGCGATTTCGTCGTGGTCGACCGCATCGCCGATGGCACCGGCGATAACAACTGCGACGAGATCGAGCTGCCCGGCCCCGTCACGCTGATGGCCACGAATGCCAACGGCGGTCAATGACGCTCTGCGCGCACAGAGGCGCCCTGCTGCATTTCCTGCGTGACCCGGACACGCCATCAGAGGAGCCGGCATGGGAACATTATCCTGATGGCCTTCTGATCGTCGACAACGACAGGATCAGCAACGCGGGTGACGCAGCAACGCTGCTGCCGACACTACCCCCGGGTTGCCCGGTGCACGTGCATGAGGATGCGCTTATCCTCCCCGGCTTTATCGATACTCACATTCACCTGCCCCAGATGGAGATGGTCGGCGCGCACGGCGAACAGCTGCTGGAATGGCTGGAGAAATATGTCTTCCCCGCGGAAGCAAAATTTGCGGACCCCGCGTACGCCAGCGACATATCAGAACGCTTTCTCGATGAGCTGCTGCGCAATGGCACGACCACCGCGCTGGTGTTCGGCAGCGTCCATGCCGCGTCCGTGGACGCATTTTTCAGTGCCTGCGAGCGTCGCAATCTGCGCATGATCGCCGGCAAGGCGATGATGGACCGGCACTGTCCGGACAGCGTCTGCGATAGCGCAGAGAGCAGCTACCGCGACAGCAAAAGACTGATCGAGCGCTGGCACGGCCGTGGCCGCCTGCGCTATGCGGTAACCCCGCGCTTTGCCCCGACCTCGTCTCCGGCGCAACTGTCGCGAGCCGGTCAGCTGCTGCGCGAGCATCCGGGCGTCTACCTGCACACCCACATGTCCGAGAATCTGGACGAGGTAGCCTGGGTTGAGCGCCTGTTCCCGGAGGCTGCCCACTATCTCGACACTTATGATGAGGCCGGTCTCCTGGGGAAACGCAGCGTCTTTGCGCACTGCATACACCTGAATGACGACGAGTGGGCGCGGCTTGCGCAAAGCCGCAGCAATGTCGCATTCTGCCCCACGTCCAACCTGTTCCTGGGCAGCGGTCTGTTCCCCCTGAGCTGTGCCAGGCGCCATGGCGTCAGCGTGGGTCTTGGCACCGACATCGGCGGCGGCACCAGTTTTTCCCTGTTACAGACACTCAACGAGGCCTACAAGGTGCTGCAGCTGCGCGGGGAGCACCTGTCGCCCTTCAAGGCGTTTTACCTGGCGACACTCGGCGGCGCCGAAGCCCTGGATCTGTCGGACACCGTAGGCAATTTCACCCCCGGCAAGGAGGCAGACTTCGTTATCATAGACACGGTCAGCACGCCCCTGCTTGCCTTCCGCATTCCCCACTGCCGCGATCTGGGTGAAATGCTGTTCGTATTAAGCACGCTGGGAGACGACCGGGCAGTCCGCCAGACCTGGTCCGGTGGGCGCTGTGTACACCAAAGGGACATTGTCGCCACGCGCGACCCGACCGGGAGCCACTGAATTCATGGAAAGCTACGCCCTCGACTGGCTGAGCCTGCTGTTCCGCTGGCTGCACCTGATAACGGGTGTGGCCTGGATCGGTGCATCGTTTTATTTCATGTGGCTCGACAACAGTCTCGAGGAACCCCCGCAGTGGAAACGTGACAAGGGAATCAAGGGCGACCTCTGGGCGATACATGGCGGCGGGATCTACGAGGTCGCGAAGTACCGCCTCGCGCCCGGGGCGATGCCGGAGACGCTGCACTGGTTCAAATGGGAGGCCTACAGCACCTGGCTCACGGGCATGGTGCTGCTGACCATCATCTACTATCTGGGAGCAGAATCCTACCTGGTCGACCCGCGAGTTGCCGAACTGACTCCCGGTGAGGCGATCGGCCTGGGCCTGGCCTTTATAGGCGGCAGCTATGTCTTTTATGAGCTGCTTTGCGCCAGCCCGCTTGCTCGTCGACCGCTGTTGATCGCGGCGGTACTGTGCGTGGCGGCGGCGCTGCTGGCCTGGGCCCTGACCAGCCTGTTCAGCGGACGGGGCGCCTATATTCATTTCGGTGCCATTATCGGCACACTGATGGTGGGCAACGTGTTCCGGGTCATCATGCCCGCCCAGCGCGCACTGGTCGCGGCCATCCAGCGCGGCACAGCGCCGGATCCCGCGCCGGCCCAGAAGGCGAAACTGCACTCCACGCACAACACCTACCTGACACTGCCCCTGTTGTTCATCATGATCAGCAGCCACTATCCGATGACCTACGCCCACCCGCATAACTGGCTGGTGCTTCTGGCGCTGGTCGTGATCACCGCGGTGGCACGGCAGTACTTTGTCCTGCGCCACAAGGGCGTCAACAAACCCTCAATCGTCGCGGGTAGCGTTCTGGCAACGCTGCTGCTGGCGGTGGCGATCGCACCGGCGCAGGTTGATCGTGAAAGCACAGCACAGGCCGCGTTGTCGGATGACGCTCTCGCGGACACTGGCTGGCAGATCGTGCAGGCCCACTGCACCAGCTGTCATGCACGTGAGCCGTCGGATCAGGCCTTCACACAGGCGCCCGCCGGCGTCATGCTGGATACACCCGCTGACGTGCGGCAGTGGTCGAGCCGCATCAAGGCGCGCACCATCGACACGCATGACATGCCGTTCATGAACCGCACACAGATGACCCAGGCAGAGCGCGATACCCTTGCACAGTGGCTGGCGGCGGGCGTTCCCTCACCCTCGTAGCAACAAACGGAGCAGGCAATGCGAGCGGGCCGGTGGAACCGAAGCGACAAGTTCAGGTCACAAGGTGACGCAATGAAGAAAAGGACGCCAGGCAAATGCCACCTTTAGTGAGCTACATCCGGGCCATTCGCACGCTATCCTTCAGTACCGTGCTTGCGCTGGTTTTATCCTCGACATCCATCGCTGGCAGCCAGGCGGCGGGTGTGGACGAAGCAGGCCCGGCAGGCGTGACGGTTACTGGCGCAGGCAGGGTGACCGCCCTGCCTGACCAGGCGGCTGTGCAGCTGGGCGTTCAGGTACGTCATGAGGACCTCGCCACAGCACGGGCCGACGTTACCAGGCGCAGTAATGCCGTGCTCGCTCACCTGGCATCCCTGGGCATCGATGAACGCCATATCAATGCCACGCATATCAACACGCAGCCGCAATATCGCTGGGACAAGCAGCGCGAGACACAGGTCGTCACGGGCTACAGCGTGCAGCGCAGCATTGATCTTGCCCTCATGGATCTGTCCCTGCTGGCGAGTGTCATCGAGGGGTCGACGGATGCCGGTGCCAACCAGGTCTCGTCGCCGCGCCTGTCGCACAGCAACGAGGCGGGGTTACGGCGGGATGCGC
>JBHEPQ010000021.1:0-7130 GCA_046260215.1 Chromatocurvus sp. | reverse complement strand
CAATACGGCAGTGCGCCGTGTCGGCAACCCGCAGTATGGCGTGTGGATTGCCCATGGATACCGCGCCGACTGGTATATTCTCGCCGTTAACGTCGAGCGTGTATTCCTCTGCGCGCTGTGACCGGTTTATGGGAATGCGCGCCGGGTCCAGTGATGGCGGCCCCATATTGACCTCGACCTGCTGGCGATCGATGATCCGGAGCTCGTTGATGCCCGAGAGGGACTGCACACGTATGATGCGCTTGCGTGTAAGACAGCGGTGGCGGACGAATCGGGCAAAACAGCGCGCGCCGTTACCACACTGCTCCGCCTCGCCGCCATCCGGATTGAAAATGCGGTAGTGAAAGTCGACATCCGGACGACCCGGTGGCTCCACCAGCAACACCTGGTCGCATCCCACGCCCAGGCGGCGGTCGGCGAGCAGACGAATATCGCGCGGCTTGAGCTGAACTCGCTGCGTCACCGCATCGATAACCACAAAATCATTGCCTATGCCGTGCATCTTGGTGAATTTCAGGGACATGTAAGCGCCGCTCAGTCCGGGAGGCGGCTTTCGCCGTGCATGAGATCAGCGATGCTTTCGCGCTCACGCACGATGTGAAGCTGTTCGCCGTCCGCCATTACCTCGGCCGCCCGGGGACGCGAATTGTAGTTGGAGCTCATGACAAAACCGTAAGCCCCGGCTCCCATCACCGCAAGCCGGTCCCGGGGAGCGAGGCTCAGTTCACGGTCGCGGCCAAGAAAGTCCGCGGTTTCACACACCGGGCCGACAACATCCCAGGTCACCGAAGTGCCGCCGGTCGCCTTCACCAGGGGCTCTATATCCTGCCAGGCGCTGTACAGGGCGGGTCGGATCAGATCGTTCATCGCGGCGTCCACGAGCGCGAAGTTGTGCGCCGGCGTGCGCTTGAGATATTGCACTTCGGTCAGCAGTACGCCGGCATTGGCGGCGATCGAACGCCCTGGCTCAAATATCAGCTCCAGATCACGGCTGCCGATCGCCTCCCGCAGCGCACCGATGTAGTCGTCAATCGCCGGTGGGCTTTCGTCGCGATAGCACACGCCCAGTCCGCCGCCGAGGTCGAGGTGATACAGGGGAATGCCCGCCGCGGCTAGCTGATCCACCAATGCCAGCATCCGCTTCGCCGCGTCCATGAAGGGTGCGATCTGTGTCAGCTGTGAGCCGATGTGACAGTCCATGCCGATCGCGTCGATATGTGGCAATGACGCAGCCCGTGCGAAAACCTGAATGGCATCATCGCTGTCGACGCCGAATTTGTTCTCTTTCAGGCCGGTGGAGATGTAGGGGTGGGTCTGGGCGTCGACGTCCGGATTGACGCGGATAGATACGGGGGCGCGCTGGCCGTTGTCGCCGGCAATACTGTTGAGCAGTTCGAGCTCTGCCGCGGATTCAACGTTGAAACAGCGTATTCCCACCTCCAGCGCGCGGCGCATTTCCGAGGCCTGCTTGCCGACCCCGGAAAATACCACCTTACGGGGATCGCCGCCTGCCGCGAGAACCCGCTCGAGCTCGCCAACGGAAACGATGTCAAAGCCGGCGCCGCGACGGGCGAGAACGTCGAGGACGGCGATATTGGAATTCGCCTTGACCGCGAAACACACCAGGTGTCGACAGCCTTTCAGGGCGTCGAGGTAGGCATCGAGCGCTGCCTCGAGCGCGGCACGGGAATACACGTAACAGGGTGTTCCGACGCGGTCGGCAATCGCGCTCAGCGCTATGTCCTCTGCAAACAGCTCGTTGCCGCGGCGGTGAAAGCCGACGCTGTACCCCGGGCGCCCGTTCATCGCTGCTGCAGATCGCTGGCGGTGAACGAATCTCCCGCAACAGCTTCGGGCGCGGGCTGCGGATACAGCGGCCCGGTCTGGCCGCAGGCGGCGAGCGCTGAGCAGAAGACAAACAGCAGTGTGCGGAACATGACTATCCCCGGTATCGACAGTATTTCGTAAAAAGGATGCGATTATAGCGCCACAGACCGTGGCTGTGCGAGGCGGTAGTCCCCGGCGGCGTGGCAGTCAGTTGCTCGGGTCGCGCCGTGCAAGGCTGGCGCGGGCGTGATCTGCCGCGGCGCGCACTCGTTCGGGTGCGGTGCCCCCCGCGTGGTTGCGAGCCGCCACGGAACCCTCGAGCGTCAGCACAGTGTAGACGTCCTGTTCAATGCTGTCGGAGAATGACTGCAGGGTTTCAAGGTCCATCTCGGCGAGGTCCAGCCCCTGGTCGATACCGTGAGCAACAGCCTTTCCCACCACCTCGTGCGCGTCGCGAAACGGTGTGCCCCTGCGCACCAGGTAATCAGCGAGGTCGGTCGCGGTGGAAAAACCCCGGCGGGCGGCCTCGCGCAGCACGTCGGCCCTGGGCTCGATGGCCGGCAGCATGTCGCCGAAAGCGCGCAGGCTGTCCAGCACCGTGTCCACGCTATCAAACAGCGGTTCCTTGTCTTCCTGGTTGTCCTTGTTATAGGCCAGGGGCTGGCTCTTCATCAGGGTTAGCAGCGCGATCAGATTGCCATTCACCCGGCCGGCCTTGCCGCGGATCAGCTCAGGTACATCCGGATTCTTCTTCTGTGGCATGATCGAGGAACCGGTGCAGAAGCGGTCGGGCAGCCGCACGAAGTCGAACTGGGCTGATGTCCACAGCACCAGCTCTTCGGAGATACGCGACAGGTGCGTCATGAGCAGCGCCGCAAAGCTGCAGAACTCAATCGCGAAGTCGCGGTCGGATACCGAGTCCAGGCTGTTTGCCGTCGGGGAATCAAAGCCCAGGGCCCGCGCGGTGTGTTCGCGGTCAATCGGGTAGGTCGTGCCCGCCAGTGCCGCTGCGCCGAGCGGGCACTGGTTCAGCCGCGCCCGACAATCCATGAGTCGTCCGTGGTCGCGTTCCAGCATCTCGTTCCACGCCAGCACGTGATGGCCAAAGGTCACCGGCTGGGCCGTCTGCAGATGGGTGAAGCCAGGCATCACGGTGTCGGCATGGGACTGTGCCAGCGATACCGCTCCATTCTGGAGATGCGTAAGCGCTGCACTGATCGCGTCTATCGCCTCGCGCAGGAATAGTCGGATATCCGTGGCTACCTGGTCGTTGCGCGAGCGCCCGGTATGCAGCTTCTTGCCGGTGCTGCCAATCAGTGCGGTGAGGCGCGCCTCGATATTCATGTGCACATCTTCCAGTGATGTGGACCATGTGAATTCGCCGCTGTTGATCTCGTCCTGTACCTGACGCATGCCGTCGATGATCTGCGCATGTTCTTCTGCAGTGAGAACGCCGACCTTGCGCAACATGTCCGCATGAGCGAGGGAGCCGGCGATATCCTGTGCTGCCAGACGCCGGTCGAAATCTACAGAAGCGGTGAATCGCTGCACGAAGGCGTCGGTGGGTTCGCTGAAGCGTCCGCCCCAGACGTGGCTGGTGTCTGTGGTCTTGCTCATGTTGTCTCTGGCTCCGGCGTCGGTTGAATGCCCGGGCTGTACCCGTCAGTGATGGCCAGTATAGCATCGCCTCGCCGCGGTCTGCGGGCGCTGGTATGATGATGGGGAATCAACAAGAGAGCGAAATATGGCGCAGAAAATCACCATCGCGACCCGCGAAAGTCCACTGGCCCTGTGGCAGGCCGAATATGTCCGCGATGCATTGCAGGCGGCTCACACGGGCCTTGGTGTCGAGCTGCTGGGCATGACGTCCCGTGGCGATAAGTTGCTCGACGTGCCGCTGTCCAAGGTCGGTGGCAAGGGGCTTTTCGTCAAGGAACTGGAAACCGCCCTGCTCGATGGCAGCGCGGATATCGCGGTGCATTCCATGAAGGATGTGCCGATGGCTTTTCCTGACGAGCTCGGGCTCGCGGTGATCTGCGAGCGCGAGGAACCCGCCGATGCCTTTGTCAGTAATCACTACGACACGATAGAGGCGCTGCCGGCTGGCAGCGTGGTCGGGACGTCGAGCCTGCGACGCGAATGCCAGCTGCGTGAACTAAGACCGGATGTCAGCGTGCGGTTTCTGCGCGGCAACGTCAACACGCGCCTGCGCAAGCTGGATGAAGGCGAGTACGATGCGATCATTCTCGCCTGTGCGGGGCTGCTGCGGCTCGAGATGGGGGACAGGATCCGCTGCCGCATCCCCGTGGCACAGTCGCTGCCCGCGGGTGGCCAGGGTGCCGTGGGCATCGAGATTCGCAGCTCGGATAGCGAAACCCGGTCGCTGCTGCAGGTGCTGCACCACAGCACCACCGCGGAGTGCGTCACCGCCGAACGCGCTGTGAACCGCCGGCTTCAGGGTGGCTGTGAGGTGCCTATTGCGGCCTATGCGATACATGAGTCGGCCGATACCCTGTGGTTACGGGCACTGGTAGGCAGTCCCGATGGCACCCAGGTGCTGCGCGCCGAAGCGCGGGGGCAGGTGCAGGAGGCCGATGCACTGGGCGAAGGTGTCGCCGACGATCTACTGGGGCAGGGTGCAGGAGACATTCTCGCCGCGGTGTATGGGCGTTAGCGAGGCGGTCCTCGTCACCCGCCCCGCGGGACAGGCCGGTCGGCTCTGCGAGGAATTGGCGGCCGCAGGCTATCGACCCGTACACCAGCCCTTGCTCGCCGTATCACCGGTAAGGCCGCTCGACGCCGCCCAGCGCCGATTCGTGGAGACCCTCGATAGCTATGCGCACTGTCTTTTTGTCAGCGCCAACGCGGCGCGCTTCGGGCTCGACTGCGTGCTGGACCAGTGGCCCGAATGGCCAGGTTCAGCACAGTGCTACGCCGTCGGCGACAGCACTGCTGCTGTGCTGCGCGCCGCAGGTCTCCCGGTTCTGACGCCGGGTGAGAATATGACCAGCGAAGGGCTGCTGGCGTTGCCTTCACTGCAGACCGTGTCGGGACAGCGGGTTCTGATCATCAAGGGAGAAGGCGGTCGCGCGGCGCTGCGCCAGGTACTTGAGGAACGGGGTGCCCGGGTGGACGAGCTGCGCTGCTATCGTCGATCCGCGCCGGACGTGAGTCCGCACGCACTGCAGGAGCTGCTGCGACAGGAAGGTATAAGGAGCATATTGATCTCCAGCGGTGAGGCGCTGGAAAACCTCACCGCATTGCTTGAGTCCGTTGCAGACACCAGCGTGAGTTCGCACGTCTGCACACTCGTCGTGCCTTCGTCACGTGTCGCGGAACAGGCCCGCGTTGCGGGCTGGCGCGACGTCGTCGCAGCGGCGAACGCATCTGACAACGCCATGCTGGCAGCCCTGCAACAAACGACTGGCCGCCGGGGGAAAACCGTTGACTGAGAACGACAGCCAGTCGACGCCGGCGCCCGATGAGGCGCCCCCTGCCGCGGAACCTGCGTCCCCCGAAGTGGCGCGTCCTGCGACAGAGCACGCTTCCTCCTCCCCGGTCCGCTCGGGTGGCGGGGCAATTGCCTGGCTGTCACTGCTGCTCGTCCTGGCGTTGGCAGCAGCTGGGGTCTGGGCGCTGCTGGAGGCACAGCAGCGTGAAAGTGAGCTTCGTGAGCGCCTTCAGGGAATCGAGGTTGGCAGCGGGCGCGATCTTTCCACGCTTGACCAGATCAATCGGAACCTGGAGCGGCGGCTGGAGCTGGAGCTGGCCGCCGCGAAGACGGACCTGCGCGGGGAGTGGCTTGAGCAGTTAGCGCCGCTACGTGATCGCGTCCGGGAAATCGCCGCCGGGGCGCAGGATGCGAAGCGGCTGCAGCGGGAGCTTGATCGCCAGGTGTCAAGCCTGCAGGACGGGTTGACGTCGGCGCGGCAGTCACTGGACGGGGAGCTCGCTCGCATCGACAGCCAGCTGGCTCGCCAGCGCGCACGGCTGGACCGCTTCAGCGCCGCTGATCGCGACAGCTGGCTTCTGGCTGAGGCGCAGCACCTGCTGAGGCTGGCCAACCAGCGTCTGGTCATCACAGGCGACACCCGGGCGGCGTTGGCCCTCATGCGCAGCGTGGATGGTATTCTCCGTGAGCTCGACGATGCCGATCTGCTGGAGGTGCGCCGCGCACTGACAGCGGACACCGCCGCCCTTGACGCGGTGCAACGCCCGGACCTTGAGGACACTTATCTGCGTCTGAATGCATTGATTGAAAAGGCGACTGCGCTGTTGATTTTTGAACTGCCCAAGCCGGGCGAGGCAAACGTTGCCGTTGAAGCCGAGGGCCTGGAGGGCCGCCTCCGTCTCGGCTACGAAAAAGCGCTGGACAAGCTGGCGAATTATGTCGTCTTCCGCCGGCGGGATGTTCCGGTAGAGACTCTCATGGACCCGCAGCGGGAAGGCATGGTCAGGCAGACTATCCGAATGCTGCTGGATCAGGCCCAGATTGCCATGCTGTCGGGTAATCAGCGCGTGTTCCGCGACAGCCTCGAGCGTGCCCGCGGCTGGATCAGCCAGTTCCTTGCCAGTGACGAACCGGCGGCGCGGGCGGTTCTGCGGGAACTCGACGATCTCGCTGCAATCCGCGTCAGCGTCGACGTACCGGACGCCTCGCGGACGTTGCAGGCGATGCGGGCTGCAATGGAGGGGCGCGGTCTTGAAGGCGGTAGCGCCCGGTGAGACGCCTGTTTTTCCTGGCTCTGGTGGCCCTGCTGCTGGGGGCCGGCATTGTCGCATTGATCGACAGCGAACCCGGCTATCTGCTGGTGGTCTACGATGACTACACCATAGAATCCAGCCTCTGGATCGGATTACTGCTGATCGCGGTGACTGTCATTCTGTTGTACACCGCGCTGCGCCTGCTGCACCGGCTGTTGACGAGTCCCGGATCGCTGGCGTTCTGGGCAAGCTCCCGCAGGCGTCGTCAGGCATCGCGCCTGACCAGTCGCGGACTGATGAATTTCATCGAAGGCCATTGGAAGCAATCCCGGCGGCAGTTGCGGCGCGGCGCCCGTCACTCGGACGCGCCGGCTTTCAATCATCTGATGGCTGCGCGTGCCAGTTTCCAGCTTGAGGACAGGTCACAGATGCGCAATGATCTGGAGTCGGCGCTGCTGGCGGACAGCCAGGCGGCACCGGCGGTCGACCTGGTGCAGGCAGAGCTGCAGCTGCAGGCCTCGCAGTATGGGCGAGCCCTCGCCAGCCTCGATCGTGCGGAGAGCACTGGCTCACGCACGGCGCAATCGCTGCGCCTGCGC
>JBHEPQ010000020.1:0-3065 GCA_046260215.1 Chromatocurvus sp. | reverse complement strand
CTGGTCATGTCCGCGCCTGCACGCAAGCAGCTGCGAACGGCGATGGAAGATTTTCTGAATCTGGAGCGTGCCGCCACATTGTCAAAGGCTTTTGGCGTCGACATGCAGGAACCGGGGCACGCCTAATTCCGCACCGGCATTCTGTGATATCCGCCTGGACCATAGACCCGAGAGCTTGTGCTTTAGTGGTTCAGGTTTTCCCAGGCCGGAGATCGCGTCAGCGATTAAGCTGCAACAGCCCGTCGCGCTCGATCCGCAGCGCCCGCAGGGTGCGGGTTACGGACAATTTCGCCTGCAGCCGGTAAGGCAGCCCGCGCTTCGGCGGATCGGCCATCATGTCACGCAGCAGGGCCAGGGACCCGAGCGGGCCGCCGACCGTTTCCAGCTCCACCAGGCCCTCGCCATAGGCGGTAATACTGAGCGCTTCGGCGCTGACGCCGGACAGCGTCTTCTGCTCGCGCAGGAACACCTGATAGTGCGTGCCATCGATGTTCAACGGTGACGCGTTCGGGTTGAGGACACGCAACCGCACCAGGAACCGTGCCTCCAAGCCCCGGGAAGCCAGTGGCTTAAGCCCGACATTACCAACTTCGGGGTATCGAATGTTCAAGAGCTCCCTCAGCTCCCTCGACCCTAAGATCATGCTCGACCCTGTAATCATGTGGGAAGCCTGGGGGGAGCTTTGTATCGCTTATAACTCTGCGCTTGATTTCTACGATCATGTATAACCGAAAAACGTCTCCGCGGAGAGGTCGCCTATGCCGGCCCGCTCATGGGTTTGGCTGGAGAAGGCCGTCTTGAACTACTTCACGGGCTCTACGAATCTGCCTGGCTTCCTCCTGCCGTCCGGAGTGAGCTTCAAGTGAGCTCGAAACACCCGGGCGCGTTGCGGCGAAGCGCCGTGGCGTGCCGGTTGTCGGTGTTGCGGGCATCTTGCTCACGGCTAAACATCACGGCCTGATCGACGCCGTCTTACCAGTCGTCCACGAACTGGCGCAGGAGGGATATCGGTTCTCCTTGGGGCTCGTGCATGAGGTTGCCAGACTGGCCGATGAACCAACGGAATGACCTCGACCAGAATCGATTCTCTTCGTAGAGGCATCTGCGAAGCTGCGGCGCGCGCAACATCAAGTTTCAGTGTGCCCATGGCAAACCTAATCATTGCCGCCCAGCGTCCACTCCGCAAGCTGCTGGTCTGCCTTCAGTCTGGCACGCTGATGACGCATGGCGTGATAAATGTCTTGAACGCCCGGTGTGCCTGAAATGCCCGGAAGGGAACTGGCGGCCTCTACCAGAAAGCGTTCTCGCCAAGGCGAATCAAGGTAGGCCGTCTGCCACCAGTGCTCGATACGCGTCCTCGCCAGGGAAAGCGTTTCTGCAGATGGGAGTCGGTCGCCCTTCCTGAGATTGACATCCGCCCGGGATGGAACCAGATTCCACAGATCGTTGTTCAACCAGCGGGACCACGGGAAACAGTGGTCAATGTGCGCGACCCGCAGGCGATGATCGGACCAGACACAGCGCACCTGTTTACCGGCGTCTCGCAGTGCCAGCACGCGATCATTGGCAACGCGCGTGTCTCGCCTGCCCTCCTCCCACTCGAACAGCCGGGCATCAATGGCGCCACCACCGACAGACCAGGAATCGGTGAGCGACACCCATTCACGGATAATCGCCGGTTCCAGCCAGCACGCGTACTGGCCCAGTGTCTGCCAGATGGCAACGGGAATACGCATCGTGCCGAACTGCGCCAGGTACGCCGGCGATACAGTCAAAGGCTCGCGCTTGCGGTGTAGCCGACCCGGCTCCACCGCAAACAGCGGATTCCCGGTGCCTGGCCAGGTGATGTAGCGAACCGGCATTTTCCTTATGTTGGTGCAGGCGTCACGAATCGCCTCCGTCAGTATTTCGCCGCGCTCTGCGTCCAGCCCGCCACCGAGGCGTAAATCAAATCCGGAGAAGGATTCCAGCTGGTAGAACGCCTCACCGGCAAACCCCATACCGAGACGCGTGTTGCTGGTTACCTGCACGCGGTATTGCAACACCAGCGGCTTGTACTGCTTGAGCCAGTAAAGACCGACGACGCCAAAAGGAATATCAACATAGTCATCGGTTCGCCGGATCACGATGCCGGGCAGACCCTCCGCGATGCGCGTGAGCACCCTGAGCAGGCCCAGCTTGTAGGACGATGACTTGCGGTCGTTGACGATCACATGGCGCAGTAGTGGCAGGCTACCGGTACCATCATCGGGAATGACGAACACTAGCGTCTCCCATGAAACGTGTTTCCGCCCCGCCGCATCCAGCTGCCTCTCGCGCCGGGCAATCACCAGCGCCCGCTGTCTGGCGTACTGTTCCAGTTCCTCTGCAGACACCGCATGGAACCCACGTTCGCGATTTTCCGCCTGATCGTCTCCGTGCCGCAGGCTGATCACCAGCCTTCCACCCGGCTTCAACAGTTCGGTGACGATGCGGAACGCCCGCTCGCGCGAACCCGGTGCCACATGCATCCAGACCGCGCTGAGCAGTATCAGGTCGAACCGGTGTCCCATCGTACGCAGTCTGTGTAACTCGGGGAGACTGTCGTCCAGCCAGGTGACGTTCGGATGTGAAGACGCCTCGCCCTGCTCGCGCATGCCGGCACTGGGCTCCACGGCGATCACATCCCAGCCTTTTGCTGCCAGCCAGTTGGCGTCGCGCCCGGAGCCAGCGCCGATATCGCAGGCAAAGCCGGGACTGCGGTCCTGCAATAGCGGCAGCCAGGCCGCGTGGACGTCTTCCGGCCGCAGCGTATTGTAGTCCGCGCTGAGCGCCGGCGCGTTTGCATCATAAAAGTCGGTCATGCCGCCGAGCATACGGCGTTTCACGGGGCGATCAAGATGATGGCTCTTTACTCTATAATGGCGCGCTGGAGGCACGACCCCACGCACAGCCCCACGACCTTGACTCACCTGCCGGCCCACCCTACCTTGGCCGGATGAATCGGAGCCCGTCTCACGCGCACGCGCTACCACTGCTTGATGGACGCGAATTTCTCGCCCACACGCTATTTCTGCTGGCAGCCT
>JBHEPQ010000004.1:0-14546 GCA_046260215.1 Chromatocurvus sp. | reverse complement strand
GCCGGCGGCACCGGCCTGGCGGCGGTCTACCAGATCGCCCGGGATTTTGGCAAC
This sequence comes from Chromatocurvus sp., assembly GCA_046260215.1. Lineage (GTDB taxonomy): Bacteria > Pseudomonadota > Gammaproteobacteria > Pseudomonadales > Halieaceae > Chromatocurvus. Next base: position 14,492 of record JBHEPQ010000004.1, on the reverse strand, counting down.
GCCGAGATCTTCACCGGCGCACGCAGCGCCGAGTGCCTGTATTTCCTCAATGAGTGCCGGGATGTCGCCGAGGTCCACGTGTCCACCGACGACGGCAGCGCCGGCTTTCACGGCCGTGTGACCGAGCTGCTGCGCGAGCGCCTTGCCGGCATGTCCCGGGAGGAACTGGATACCCTGGTGTTCTACAACTGCGGACCGGAGCCCATGGTGCACGCCGCAGTGGCCGTGCAGCGGGAATTCTGCGACGACCGACAGATCTTCAATGCCATCGACTACCTCACCAAGTGCGGCGTCGGCATCTGCGGCGCCTGCGCGGCGCCAGACGGCAGACGTGGCTGCGTGGACGGACCGTTCCTGTCGCTTCATTCGATGGCGTGACACACTCCGCGGAGAGGTTTTTGGTTCTGACTCATTTCTCGTAATGGTAGCGGCAAGAAATAACCGTAAGCCGATTACCGTCCACCGCGTAAACCAGCCGATGGGTATCATCAACACGCCTGGACCAGAATCCGGCCAGATTCTCTTTTAATGGCTCGGGTTTTCCAATGCCTTCAAATGGGGATCGCTGAGTATCCTGGATAAGTCTGTTGATGCGCTTTAGCGTTTTTTTATCCTGAGTTCGCCAGTACAGATAGTCTGACCAGGCCTCTCTGGTCCATGAAAGAATCTCAATCATCGGTCAGCACATGCTGCTTTATTTTCCCGGCCCGATACTGCTTGATTGATTTTTCAAGATGCATGGCATTGGCTGGGCTCTTGAGCAAATGGACCGTTTCCATAAGGCTATTAAACTGATCCAGGGACATGACGACCGCATCCTCGGAATCCCTTCGGGTAATCACGGTGTAGTCAGCATCACTAACCACTTGATCCAGAACACTTTTTAGCTTGTTTCGAGCATCAGAGAAACTAATAACTCTCATAGGAAAGCACCTGATTTGCACAACCTGTTGTCCAAGTATAACTTGTACCGTATCCTGTTCAAGTAATGCCGCCGGAATCGACGTTACGGGTTAGTCGGAGGTACGGGAAGGTACGGTAAGACGAACGCGCCGGGTTTCACCGGAACAAAAGTTAGCGATAAAGATGCAACGAATTGCAGCGATTCCGGCCTGATGATTTCTTGCAAGAGGCCGCATGCAGTGGAATTTCACTCTATTTATCAGGACAGGCCAGCGACCGCTGTTGTTCATTAATGCTGTTCTCAATTTCCCCTCGCACGCAGTACAGCTTTTTATGCTGGCCCCCTTTTCGTAACCGTCACTCAACGCTATTGTGACTGGGTGTCCTACCAATAAAGGTTCAACTCATGGCATTCCTGAAAGACGAAATCCAGACTCGCGTCGAGCAATACGATCACTGGGCAACGCGGCGTCGCCACGGAGCGGATGGTCCCAACAACCGCAAGCTCTGGGTCCTCGCCTGCATGGACGAACGCCTGCCCGTCGACGAGGCACTTGGCATCCGCGTTGATAGTCCGGCCGGGGGCGGCGACGCGCACTGCTTCCGCAACGCCGGCGGCATCGTCACTGACGACGCTATTCGCTCCGCGATGCTGACCTGCAACTTCTTCGGAACCCAGGAGATTGTCATCGTCCAGCACACCCAGTGCGGCATGCTCTCAGCAAACGCTGCGGATCTGGAGCAAGCGCTGCGGGCCAAAGGCGTCGATATCGACAACCTGACTCTTGACCCGACCTTGCCCGAAATGAGCCTGGCGGAAGGTGGGTTTGCGAAATGGATAGGCATGATGGATGACGTTGACGTCACCTGCATGAAGACTGTCGAGGTGTTCCGCAACCATCCGCTGATTCCCAAGCACGTGGAAGTCAGCGGTTGGATCTGGGAAGTGGAAACCCGCAGGCTGCGAGCCCCAACTACTGATGCCGCTGCCCGCGCCCGCACGGACGTGACTGCGGATCAATTCGGTGTCACCGACAAGCAGCCCGGCCGCTGGAGCTGATCGGTACAACCTCTGACCGGTTCCATGGCGGCCCTCGGGCCGTCAATAACGAAAGCCAAAAGAGTACTGCCATGCCACTGTATGATTATCGCTGCGAACGCTGCACTTCGACGTTCGAGACGCTTCATGCACTCACCGCTCCAGCCCCCGCCTGCCCGGAATGCGGTGGGTCCTCGGCGAAGGTGTTTTTTTCGACGCCGGCCGTGCACGGTACCATGACACAGGGGCGAGAGCAGGCCGTGCAATCGCTCCAGCCCAGGACCTCGACGGGTCATCGACACGGGCCGGGCTGCGGGTGCGCACACCGTCATTAAATCCCGCTGACATCGGTCATGCGCAGAAAGTTCAGGGAGATGACGGCGGCGGGCTGGCCGCTTCCGGTGCCGTGGCGGTGTTAGCGGTATCGGCGCTGGTGCGGGTCATCTCACCGGCCTTGTCCTTCAGCTTGCGGAACTTGGCCGACATGCCGTCCAGTCTGGTTTCCCATTCGGGGTCCGGCACCTGGCCCTCGATTGTCTTGAAGTAGGCCTGCATCATGCACGTCACGGCAAAGGGTTCGATCAGGGCCACCTTGGTGCTCCAGGCAAAGAGCACGGCGATCAGCATCCCGGTGGCCGACCAGCCGCCCGGCACCAGATAGGCAAAGAGGCCGGCCGGAGCCAGCATGATCAGGAAAACCAGGAAAGACAGGCCGTATACGATCAATGTCAGCCAGGCCGCGTTCTTAAGCATGACTTTATAATTCTGCCCGTACAGCACAAGCGCCTCGCGCGATGAAGCCCAGGCGTTGGTGGACCGGGTCCTGATGCAGTAGGCGAGGATCACCTCGTCGATGAAGCCGACAGCAATGCGAAGAAAACCTTCCAGAACCCGCAACATTGATTTCGCCCCGGGAACCGGCAACAGCGTGAATGCCCCTCGCGCCAGCCCAACAATGGCCTTTAAAACGCCCTTGATCAGCTGGTCCACCCCGAACAACACGCTGGCCTGGGCGAAACGTGTCTGTACCGCCGTCCTGGCATGCTCGATCTGGCCCTTACCGTCGGGAATCGGCTGGTTATCCAGCAGTTCCACCAGCACGGCGATGTGACCGGCCTTGACCACGTACAGCAGGTACTCGCGCAGAAAATACATCAGTGCCGCCACGGCGCCAAAGCCGATGGCGCCACCCCAGAAGGTAGACGCGGCACGGAAATCCTCATCGCCGAAACCGCCAACGCCCCAGCCGATGCCGGCGCCGGTGCCTGTGATCAGAATATAGCCCAGCGCCACACCGAAATAGACCGCAAGCCGGAACAGGACAAACGGCAGAGTCTTGAACATCAGCTTCAGGGCGCGACCGGCTTCAAAATCCCACATAATTCCTCCCTGCGACCATGGCCACCAGTCGTTTTATGTGCCCATCTCTCCGGAAAGCGTATCAGACTGCCGCGGTCTGTCCACTGTGCAGCTGGTCGTAAGCTGCCAGCGCCGCCGCTACCACGGCCACGAACTCTTCTCGCTGGCGGCCCTCGAGCCGCCCCTTCCGCCGACAGGTATCCAGCCCGCGCTGCAGGACGCGCCGGCTGCGGGCATCCAGTGACTCCAGCCAGTGATCACTCGCCGGCGCCAGGTTCAGCAGGTCGCGACCGGCATGATTGCGCTGGCTGATGTGCCACCAGTGATCGACCGCACGACCGAGCACAACGTAACCGAACTGGCTGTCCTGCACCGGCCCGAAAGTCGCTGTCTTCAGTCCATTCTGCAGCGGCCCCCACTGCATGACAGGCAGCGCCAGCCTGTCGCCAAACAGATAGGCGCTGGTGCCGCCGACGATACCGCCGGCCAGGGCTCCGAGGCCGAAAGACGTGCCCAGCGTCAGGGCATCGAGTCCGACACCGCCGATGGCGCCGGCACCGAAACCTGCGGTCGCCAGATAGCGCTTGCTGACGCCCCAGGCCTGACGACTGTCCTCACTGAACAGGTCGTGCGAACTCTGCCAGTCCAGCGCCGCTTCCTGTCGCTGCAAACGCCGGTGCTGATACAGGTGCTCGATATCGTGTCGTAAGGCCTGCTCGCGCTGTCGCTGGCGCTCGTACCAGCGGCTGCGCAGACGATCCTCTATTTCACCCTCCTCACCCTCTGCCAGCTGCATTTCCGTCAGCGTGCTCTGCTCGCGATAAGCCATCATGTCTACCAGGGCGTCGGCGATCAGGGTCGCGGCCTGTGACTGCCGGGCACTGCGCTGATCCGACAGGAAGCGCACGGCGCGCTCCAGCGGCGTCTCCCATGCCGGCTCCAGCTGGCCAAAGGCTCGCAGCAGGCCAAGGTGCTGTTCGAACGGTGCGCGCACCGCGTCGAACCGGCGCACGACCTGGAAAAACTGCCCGAGTGCCGCCTGCCAGACCTCACTGTAATCGTCGGGGCCGATGCTGTTGATCAGCGCCAGGCTGGGGCGACCGGTCCAGCGCAGAATCGTCATTTCGATCTCGTGCTCGGGACTGTAGGGAACCGACCCATCCACAACATAGATAATGCCGGCGCCCTCGATCAGTGGCTGCAGCAGTTCGCACTCATCGGTATAGCGGGAATCCTGCCGATGTTCAGTGACGAAGGCCGCCACCGTCTGAGCGCGATCAGAAGCCGATGCGCTGTGTGCCTCCAGCCACTCCAGGACTCGCCGGGGCCGCTGGAAGCCGGGCGTGTCTTCGAGTACGTACAGCACTTCCCCATCCACTGACAGCGGGTAGCGCTGCCGCCTGCGGGTGGTGCCCGGCTCCAGCGCGATGGCGATGGCGTCATTCTGGGACAGCGTCGCCACCACGCTGGACTTGCCCTTGTTGGGATGCCCCACCACGGCGAAAACAGGTCTGTCAGGCATCGACTCGAGCTCCTGCGTCCGGCGCGGCAAGGGGCAGGGCAAGCCCGATTCGCACGAAGCCCACCGGGAACCGCTCTTCCAGGCGCAGCCATTGGGGTAGCTGGTGGCGGTCGATTGCCGTGGCGGCGTCAGGCGAAACGGGAACAATGGTGAGCCGGGCGTCTGACGGCCAGAGTGCCCGGGCCGCTTCGATAAAGTCCTGCAGTTCACCGGTTGGCGGCTCCCAGCCGCGGGTGACCAGCAGCACCTCATTATTGCCCCTGGACCCTGCCATGGCGTCCGCCACCTGCAGCAGCGTCTGACGATCCTCTTCCAGCGTCGCCTGACCGCCCGCGACCAGGCGCTGCTGCAGCTGCCCGGTGACATCCACTGGCAGGCTGTTGACGGAGACACCGCCCCAATACACGGCAATAGCAGCATCCGGCAGTGCTCGCGGCACCGCCCCCTGCAGGTCGCCCGGGAGATCGTCCGCGTCGTTATGCTCGTTACCCGTATCCAGCGTTGGTGTTTGCATACGGTACTGCAGGGCGCGCCAGCCGGGGTGGACCTTCAAAGCACGGCGCGCGTGCAGGGCGAGGTGAGCCTGCGCAAACAACAGCAGAATCAACCTTGGAAGGACAACATAGAATACCCAGAGCATCATCACGAAGGGCCACCAGTCACCCCAGCGCGCCGCCGACACCTCGGTAGCGTTGGCCCCCACGCGGTAGAAACGGGTCGTCTCGACCAGCGACAGATCCGGCACGGCGGCAGGCCAGAGCGTGTGCCAGGGCCAGGCCAGGGATTCCACGAGGCCAGCGAAACGCGCAGGCGCCGTGCTCAAGGTGGTACTCCAGCCAAAAGCGAGATCCTGCAGCACCAGGGCAACGAGCAGGGTAACCAGTGCAGAAATGGCAAAGCACAGGCCGCCGAGATGCGCGGCACGAGCCATCAGCAGGGGCTGCACTTCCTGCAGGGTGCGCGACGCCGGCCCAGACTGGAATCGCGTCAGCAGCGGCCGCCAGGGCTGCCAGCCAAGGACCGCCTGAAGCGTGGTGAACAATGCCAGAACCAGCTGCAACAGGACGAATGCCATCAACACCGTCACATTGATCCGCTGCCCGCCTTCATAGACCAGCAGGCCAAGCATGGCCAGCAGGCCAAACAGAGCGCCGGCAATGCCGAACCCGACGGCAACCCTGCGCCATCGCCGGCCGACACGACGGCCCGTTGACTCGTCACCACCCGGCCCGCTGAGCCGGTCCAGATGGTCGAGCCAGGTGCGCGCCTCGGCAGGCACATCTTGTTCACTGCAGTTGAGCGCAAAACGCCGGTCACGCCGGTGCAGGAAGTCTGACGGCTGGGCTTTCTCGCGCTGCACGCGGGCGTCAAAATCAAGCAGTAGCTGTAGGGCGCTTTCGCTCATGCGGTGATTGTACCTTATGGCTTCAGGTCCGCTCCGGACCTGTCCCGATAAGGCGGGCGCGAATACTGCGCCCCTTGACCTTGCCCCGCCCCAGATAGGCCATCGCCTCGCGCACGTCCTCGCGCTTCACGGCAACAAAGCTGCTGCGGTCGTGAATCTCAATCTTACCAATGCCGTCGGCAGCGAGGCCGGCATCGCCAGTAAGCGCACCGAGGATGTCACCGGGGCGCAGCTTCTGTTTGCGGCCCGCATCCAGCTGCAGCGTGATCATCGGCGCCTGAAGTGAATACTTCGCGACACCCTTCGCGCGCGGCAGTGAGCGGCAGCTGATGGCTGCCCCCTGATGCTCCTCGATCGCCCGCAGACGCGGCGCATCCGACGGCGTGACAAGACTGGCGGCCCGACCGCTTTCTCCGGCGCGCCCGGTGCGCCCAATGCGATGCAGGTAGACATCGGGACTGCGCGGCAGCTCGTAGTTGATGACCAGCGCCAGCGCACTGATGTCGAGGCCCCGGGCAGCGACATCCGTGGCGACCAGCACAGCACAGCTGGCGTTGGCAAACTGCACCAGCACCTGATCCCGCTCGCGCTGCTCCAGGTCGCCATGAATTGCCAGGGCCTGAATGTCGGTTGCGCGCAGCAGGGCGGCCACCTCATCGCACTGCAGCCGGGTCTGACAGAAAACCAGCGCATTTTCCGGCCGATAGTGGACAAACAACGCAAGCAGACCCTCGTCACGCTGTTCGCGGTTCACTTCATAGAAATGCTGCTCAATGACATCCGCGGCATGCTCCCCCGCCACAGTCACCGCTGCGGGCTGGTGCTGTATGGATTGACTCATACGCCGGATGGCATCCGGGAACGTTGCTGAAAACAGCAGCGTTTGCCGGTCCGCGGGCGTATGTCCGATGATGGCGTCAACCGCCTCGGCAAAACCCATGTCCAGCATGCGGTCGGCTTCATCCAGCACCAGTATATTCAGACCATCGAGGCGCAGCGTATTCTTGCGCAGGTGGTCGCCAATACGCCCCGGCGTGCCGACGATGATATGCGCGCCATGTTCCAGCGAGCCGATCTGCGGTCCCATGGGTTTGCCGCCGCACAGCAGTACCAGCTTGATATTCGGCACACCGCGCGCCAGCCGGCGTATCTCGCCACCGACCTGATCCGCCAGCTCGCGTGTCGGACACAGCACCAGGGCCTGGACTCCAAAAAACCGCGGATTGATGGCCTGCAGAATGCCGATGCCGAAGGCCGCAGTCTTGCCGCTGCCGGTGCGCGCCTGGGCAATAACGTCGCGCCCGTCAAGAATCAACGGCAGAGCCTGCGCCTGTACCGGGGTCATGCTGTGATAGCCCAGGGTATCCAGTGCCTGCAGCTGTGCAGAGGCCAGGGACAGGGAAGAGAAGCTGGTCATAAGGGGCCTTGAGATCAGTTTTTATCGGAAACTCATACCAGCGTAATATGATCGCGTCAGGCGGATCCGAACCGCCGACTTATACCATATCAAGCGCCAGTAGGCTTGAGTCAGAAGCGTACACTCATTGAAATTGCGCTTTACGGCAACTGGAAGCTGGCCGCAACCTGACCTTGTCACATCTGCGCCGTAACCAGTGGTTTGATATGACGATCAGGGCGCTGGGTACCGAGCTGGCTGTTTCAGCGCCCTCTGCTAACGCCGGGCGGTCGCTCCGGGGCCGTCTCGCGGCCCAATCGAAGGGTGCGGGTTGCGAGCTGTATTTCTTTCAGGAAAAGGAGCAACGAGGCCACCAGTAACACCAGGGCCATAGCGAACAGGACTACGATCACCGAGCTCAGTCGCAGCGCCCAGAAACCCTCTATAAACAGGCCGACAATCACCAGACAGACGAGCAGCGCTGAGCCGGTGCACAGCGCGATCGACTTGTGCGTTATGGATGCCCGGCGCCAGAGAATTCGCAGTTCTCGTCTGGCGATGTCATCGCTGCCAGGCTGACTGGAGGGGGGGCTCATCGCCGCCACCACCCGGGCTCGATCGATGATCCGCCCGAGGCGGCCCGACATCACATTGAGAAACCCCGCAATGCCTGCGAGGAGAAAAACAGGCGCCACCGCCAGCGATATGATCTGGGCGAGGTCACTGCCGGTGATCGTTGGGTTCATTGATCATTCCAAAAAACTGTAAAGGTACTATAAACCCTTTCGCTGGCTCGCAACGGGTGGTTTCGCCCGATGGGCGTCCTCGCACGTTATCATCTGAAGGGAGCACACGGCGATGGGGTGCATGCGCGCCTGTGAGGAATCAGCCACTACCTGAGGCAGCTGCGCGCTGGACGGATTAAGCGGATACAGCGGCTTTTTGCGCTCTGGATGCGATCGTCATTAGTCAGGATGCCCTGTGGCGGAAATGCGGAGCGAAGAACTTTCTGGTGCTTGGTAGGACCAGGCGGATTGATCGTAACGGGCTCAGGCCCGTTACGACCCCTTCGGGGCGCGGTCGCTTCGCTCCCACGTCTAAAACGCTCCTGAGGTCGCGTTTTATCGAACAGCGGTTCTCATCCAAACCTAACCCTTCAAAACCAAAAAACCCCGCTGGTGCGGGGCCTTTTGGTTTTGGTAGGACCAGGCGGATTCGAACCGCCGACCTCTACCATGTCAAGGTAGCGCTCTAACCAACTGAGCTATGGTCCTCTAGCGCGCGGATTGTAATACGCGACTGGCAGATGCTCAAGTTATTGCTCGGTCGTTATTGCTCGGTCGCCGCCGCAGCTGCCAGCCAGGCGGACACGCACACCGCATCGAGCGCTCGTCCCTGGGTCGCCTGAAGCAGAAGACACTGGTACGTCATCTCTTTCACAAACCCTGGGAAGTCGTCTAGAGTGTCGAAACATGAATGCTTTTTCGACATTTTTTACCAATACATTGATCACATCGACACATCATGAGAATACGTCGAATTAAATCATAAAAATCGACATATAAGCTTTTCGCCAATCAAGGCCAACAACGATCTCCCCCTCCTGCCACCGAGAGCGAAGCTCGAACCCCGCGCCGTGCTCAAGCTTTGCATTGAGGCGCGCGCCGGGCTCGCGGAACTCAAACAGCTGGGTGATGGCTTGCCGAACCCTGCGGTGTTGATCAACGCTGTACCGCTGCTCGAGGCACAATACCCGGCACACAACTTATTAACGACCACACCGGCGAGATCATCTACACCCCGCCGGAAGGCGAGGCTCTCTTGCGCGACAAGCTCGCCAACTGGGAAGCCTTCCTGCATGCGCAAGAGGACATCAATCCACTCGTGCGAATGGCAGTCGGTCATTATCAATTCGAGGCAATTCATCCGTTCACTGACGGCAACGGCCGGACCGGTCGCTTGCTCTACCTGGTGGAGCGCGGCCTGCTCAGCCAGCCCACACTGTACCTGTCTGGCCATATCAACCGAACCAGGCATGATTACTACCGTCTACTCCTTGACGTGACCACCAGCGAACGCTGGGGGGACTGGATTTTGTACATGCTAAAGGCAATTCGCGAGACAGCGGCCTGGACCAGCAGCAAGGTCCGAGCGACAGACGGCCTCTGCCTATCTAAAGCAACTATGCGACATTGGTGTACTCGAGGAGCACAAGGTGGGGCGTGAAAAACTGTTTCTCCATCCAAAGTTTCTCACTCTGCTCACCCACGACAACAATGATTTTGATCCCTATCCGACTGATTAAGCCGCGCCGAATCATCAGGACCGCCGCAATCCATGGCCACAAACGACGAAACTTCACCAAAGTTCATCGCCGAAGCCGCTTGCACACGCCGGAGACTGGTTTTTATCCCAAAGGAAACCTCTGACCACCGACCTCTCCCGCAGACAACTGCGGCGCGCGGGGCCTGGCGGTGCGCGCCTGGATGATCACGTCGCCGCCGTCGAGAATCAGCGGCAGCGCCCGTACCGGGGTCATGCTTTAGTAGCCCAGTGTATCCAGCGCCAGCAGCTGTGCGGGCGCCAGAGGGCAGCAATATGACAGGGAATTCACCAAAACGTCACACCGTGGTAACCAGCCTGTCATAAGTCACCGATACCGTGCGCAGGCCTCACCAACGAGGCCCAATAAAGCACACGTTCACAGGAGTAACCCATGCCAGACATCCACGCCCTTGCCGCCAAAGCTTCGCTGAATACCCGCCGCCTGCCAATCGGCGCCGCCTTGTTCGCGGCAACGGCACTGTCACCCGCAGTTACGGTCGCGCAACAGACTGTCCTTGAGGAAATCACCGTCTACGCCCAGAAGCGGGAACAGAGCCTGCAGGATATCGCCGCTGCCGTCTCCACTATCAGCGGTGAGGATTTCGACGTTCTCAACATCGACGACCCCTTCGATTTCAGCGATCGCATTCCGGGGCTGGTCGCCACAGAAGTCCAGGGTTACCGGCGCACCTTTGCTATCCGCGGTATCGGCAACGAGGTGCCGGACAACGCCGCGACCAAGCCGGGCGTGGCCTATCATGTCGACGGTGTATTCATGTCCAACGACTTTGCCCTGTTTCAGGATCTGGTGGATATCGAGCGGGTCGAGGTGCTGCGGGGACCGGATGGTACGATCTATGGCAACAGCTCCTCCGGCGGCGCAGTCAATGTCATCACGCGCAAGCCGGACCCGACTGGCGCATCGGGTTTCATCGGCGGTGAGATCGGCAGCTATTCCACCCAGAATGCCCGTGGCAGCTTCAACGTTCCCCTGTCAGAAAGCGCCGCCCTGCGCGTGAGTGCATCACAGCGCAACCGGGACGGGTTTACCCGCAATATCCCCAATCCCCAGGCCAGCCCGGACAACGTCACCGGCGCCTTCGATGACCTGGACGACGAGAACAACACCTCGATCAATGCCCAACTGCTGTGGAATGCAACGGACCGATTCTCTGCACTGCTGAGCCTGCAGAGCTTTGACATGGACACCAACGGACCGGCGCTGAAGGGTGGCTTTGACCAGGTTTCCAATGACCCCCGCACGGTATCCCACGACACCACGGAGTTTTTCAAGGTCGACAACAAGCACGCGTCGCTCATCCTGGAATACGACGCCGACATCGCCAACATTCGCGGTCTGTTCAGCTACCAGACCTATGAAATGAACCGCCAGCTGGACGCCGATCGCTCCTCGCTCACCGCCAATGATCCGGCACCCCTGCCCACCCCGCCGAGCGGTGAAATCACGCTGCTGGGACAACTGCCCATACGCCAGCACGTGGGTGGCCTGACACAGCGCGACGAAACGGTGACGGCAGAAATCAACGTGGTTTCCAACAACAGAAGCGGTGGACCACTTGACTGGCAGTTCGGCCTGTTCCATCTGTCCACCGATGTCGACAGCGATACCCGCAACTATGTGGACAACGATCGCGATGGGCTGCCGGTAAACACCTCGTTGATCGGTTTTGGCAATCCGGACCGGGATTTCCAGAATTCGGATCGCCGCTCCTTCGAGTCCACAGCAGCGTTTGGCCAGATCAGTTACCGGCTCACCGACCAGCTCACCGCAACCGCCGGTGCGCGCTTCACCCGGAACAAGTTCGAGGATGTTCGCTGCAATATCTTCAGTGGCTGCCTGACCGCAGAGGGCCGCACGGGCACACCGGCAACCCCCAGTGAAAGCTCGGACAACGTCACCTACAAGCTGGCACTGGATTATGCGGTCGGCGAGAACAGCATGCTGTACGCGTCAGTCGCGACCGGCATCAAGCCCGCCGCCTCCAACAACGGTTTCGTGGAAGACCCCAATGGCACCGGCTTTTTCCCCGAGGTATTCGAAGAGGAGGAAGTGACCGCATGGGAAATCGGTTCCAAGAACACGCTGCTGGACCAGCGCCTGCAGCTCAACCTGTCTGCCTACTACTACGACATTGAGAACTACCTGTTCAACTCGGCAGGTCTAAGCCTTACCGGCAACGGGGTCAGCGGCGGCAGCAACCTGCCGGAATCCGAAGTCTACGGTGTGGAGCTAGAAACCATCGCTACGCTGAACGACCAATTGCGTATAGACTTCTCCCTGGCCGCGGCACAATCGGAAATCAAGGAGGGCCGGCCCGCCGTGAATCGGGCCGAGCAGGTGAACCAGACCGCAGGGCTGTCGGATCCTGCGCTTATCGAGGCGACAATCCGCGGACTGGCCCAAAACCTGGATGGTAACGACCTGCCCAAGATCCCGGATCTGGTCTCCAATCTACGGCTGACCTACTCTCAGCCGGTGACAGGCGCGAGCATGCAGGGCAATTTGGTCAGTAGCCTGACGTGGACATACCGTGGCGACTACTACAACCGCGTCTTCAACTCACCGCGCGACGAGGTGGATTCATACAACCTGCTGCACCTCAACTTCCGCTTCCTGCCGGACGATGCCGACTGGGACCTGGAACTGAACATCCAGAATCTTCTGGACAATGACGCTGTCGCCTCGGTTCACACCGATGATTTTTTCCAGGGCGTCACCAGCTTTCAGCTGCTTCCGCCGCGCATACTTACGCTGGGCGCCCGCTACCGCTTTTGATGCAAAGGGGCCACAATTAAACGAAACGAAAGACAGAGGATCGCACATGAATAGCCAGCAAAAACCCGACAGCGGTCTGACGCGCCGCGAGGTACTCAGCGCCGGCCTGGGCGCCTCGGCACTGGCCGGCGGACTGGCACCGGCTATTGTCCGCGCCGCCGGCAGCCGCGGCCAGCCCATACCGACTACTGACAGCGGCGTGCAGATCGGCGACCTGCGCGGCGACAGTGCGGTGATATGGTCACGTACCGACCGCGATGCGCGCATGCGGGTGCGCTGGTCCACGGCGCCGGATTTCTCAGTTATTGGCGGTGAACAACAGCTGCATACCCTGCAGGACACCGACTACACCGGGAAAATATTGCTGAATGGGCTGCCCGCGGGCGAGGAAATTCACTACGCCGTGGACTTTCTCAACCTGGCAGACTACCGCAGCCGCAGCGAAGTGCTGACGGGCCACTTTCGCACGCCGCCGGCGCAGGATCGGGACATCCGCTTCCTCTGGTCCGGGGATAACGTCGGCCAGGGCTGGGGCATCAACCCGGACATCGGCGGCATGCCCATCTACCGGCGCATGGCTGGGCTGCAGCCGGATTTCTTCATCCACTCGGGAGACACCATCTACGCGGACGGCCCGCTCTCGAGCAGCGTGGAACTCGAGGATGGCCGGGTCTGGCGCAACCTGGTGACAGAGCCGAAGTCGCGCGTTGCCGAAAGCCTGGACGATTTTCGTGGCCAGTATCGCTACAACCTGCTCGATGACGGCTTTCGCGATTTTTACCGCAATGTGCCGGTCATCGCGCAGTGGGACGATCACGAGGTCACCAACAACTGGTTCTGGGAGCTGCGCAAAAACGATGATCCGCGCTATACCGAGCCGTCCGTGGCACGTCTCGCCGCCCGCGCCATGCGTGCGTTTCAGGAGTACAACCCGACCCGACGCCATCCACTGGATCCGGAGCGGATTTACGACCGGTTCCCCTATGGCCCGGCACTTGAGGTGTTCCGCATTGACCTGCGCTCCTATCGCGGGCCGAACAGCGATGAGCAGCCTACAACCCTGTCACCCGAATCGCGGATCATTGGCCAGGCACAGCTGCGCTGGCTGAAACGCGCGCTGGTCGAATCCACGGCCACCTGGAAGGTCATCGCCTCGGACATGCCGCTGGGTGTCGTCATCTACGACGACTGGCGCGAGCAGAACGGCGCCGAGGGCATCGCCCTGCAGGATGGCCCCGCGGCGGGGCGCGAGCTGGAAATCGCCGACCTGCTCACCCACCTGCGGGACCACGGCGTGGAGAATATTGTCTGGCTGACCGCCGACGTTCATTACACGGCGGCGCATTATTACGACCCGGGGCAGGCCAGCTACCCCGACTTCGCCCCGTTCTGGGAGTTTGTCAGCGGACCGCTACACGCGGGCACCTTCGGCGGCAACCCCATGGACAACACTTTTGGGCCGCAGGTGGTGTACCAGCGCGGCGCGCCCGAGGGCACGGCCAACCTGTCGCCGCTGTCCGGCATGCAATTCTTCGGGCAGGTCGACATCGCCGCGGAGAGTCACGACATGACAGTCACTCTGAAAGACACCGCCGGCACAGCGCTGTTTACAAAGGTCCTGCAACCCACCTGAACGCGCCGCGGCATGCCGCCCCACAATACCAGCGCAGCAGTGACCGGATATGACGGACGATGTCACCGCGATTGGTAAAATTTTACGGGAAACCTGCGGCTTTGATAGGTAAG
>JBHEPQ010000341.1:0-7237 GCA_046260215.1 Chromatocurvus sp. | reverse complement strand
TCATAGGTCTGCAGGATGTCGATGTCATCGGGAGACAGCGCGGCTGTGTCGTAGAGTTGGTCCGCGTACTCGGTCCAGCCACCACGCATCTGTATGGGATCGTCGCGGTGGGCGTTGTGCAACTCGTTCGCCGACAGGACGCGGCAGTAGGGCAGGCCGAGATGCCGTGCGCGGTCCTCGGCCATGACCAGGAAGCCCTCGCCGCCGGCGCAGGGCATGACGCAATCGAACAGGTGCAGCGGCCCTGCAATGGGTCGCGCCGCGAGATACTGTTCCAGTGTCAGCGTCTTGTGCCCCAGCATTGCTGCAGGGTAATGGTTGGCGTTGTAGCGCTGGGCCACTGCCAGCCTGCCGAAGTCCTCGCGTCGGGCGCCAAACTCTTCCATATAGTGACGGGTGAGAAATGCGAACGCCGTGTTGGGGCCGCCGGCGCCATAGGGGAAGGCCGCATCGATGGTAAATGTGCTGAACTCGGCGGCGACCTGCTCGAAGGCACGGTGTGCAGCGCCATCGCCGCCAATGCAGGCAACGATACTGGCATCGCCTGCCTGCACCGCCCGAGCCGCCCGCCGCATTGCCATCACGCCGGATGCACCGCCATAGGGCAGGTCTTCTATCCAGCGTGGTGACAGCGACAGCTGCTGCGTCAGGCTGATTGCAGAGTCGGCGCCCAGGGAAAAACTGGTGATGGCGAGGCCATCGATTGCGTCACGCTGCAGGCCACTGTGTTGCAACATCTGCCGCAGTGTGCCGCCGATGAACCAGCTGGCGCCGTGAGGGCTTTGGCGCGCATAGCCGAAGCTGGTCGGCGACACCAGGGCGATGCCGGCGTAATCCTTCATTGCGCTGGGCGTCATTGCGCTGGGCGTCATTGCGCTGGGCGTCATTGCGCTGGGCGCCATTGCGCTGGGCGCCTGCGCTTGAGTTCACGGGTATCGATACAGTCCCCGAGTGCCACACGATCCCGGGCAAGCTGTTTTATGTCCGCACGCCGCGGCTTGTTGGACGCGGTAACCGGCAGGTCGCGACAGAACAGGATGTAGCCCGGCGCCTTGTAATAGGCAAGCTGTTGCAGGCAGCGCTCCACGATTGCCCGTGCCAGGGCGGCGTCGGCTGCATTGCCCTCGGTCAGTACGATACAGGCAGCGACCTCGTCGCCACGCAGCTCGTCGGGCACCGCGGTTGCCACGGCGTTGCCCACGGCCGGATGCAGGGCGAGGGCGGCCTCCACTTCCAGCGCCGAGATGTTTTCCCCGGAGCGCCGGATGACGTTCTTGCGGCGATCGACGAAGTGCAGGCTGCCATCCGGGCCCTGGCGTACAACGTCGCCGGTATTCAGCCAGCCATCCTGCCATATCTCTGCGGTGGCTTCCGCGTTCTTCAGGTAGCCGCGGAAAAAGCCCCGGGCGGGATCCTTTCCCGCTGCGCGGACCCGCAGCTCGCCCGGTTCTCCTGTTGTCACGGTGCGATGGGCCTCGTCGACCAGCTGCACTTCGAGGCCTGCCGGCGGCTTGCCGAAGCAGCAGGTGCCCACGTGTCGCGGCTCGTGATTGGCGATGATGCTGCCGCCGACCCCCGATTCGGTCATCGCCCAGGCCTCAATCAGCGGGAAGCCAAAGCGCTCCTCGAAGCGCGCATGATGACGGGGATTGACGCCGGCGCCGAAGCCGAACCGGACCTGATCGCCGAAAGTGTCATTCCCGGAATCCGGCATTTCGAGCAGGATGGCGGGGAGTACACCGAGGTAATGAATAATGGTGGCCCCGGTTTCGCGGACGGTTTCCCACCAGCTGCTCGGGTGGAAACGGTCGAGCTGGATCAGGCAGCCGCCGCTCAGGATCATGGCCATGCTGGATACCGCCATGGCGTTCATGTGCGTGAGGGGTAATGGAGTCAGCAGGCGCTCCTGGCCCGGTCGTATCCGGGTGAGGCCACCAAGCCCGTTATACCACTGGCCAGCGAACAGAAAGTAATCGTTGTCCAGCATGCATGCTTTTGGCTTGCCGGTACTGCCGGAGGTGTAGAGAAGAGCGCATTCCGTGCCATTGTCGGGCGCGGCATCGCCATGCTGGCTATTTACTGCGGGCAACCCGGCGGTGTTGTCAGCAGCCACCACGGGTGGGGCAGCTGCGCTGCTGCACACGGCGTTCAGCCTGTCCAAGGCCTCGGGGATGGCGATGACGAGGGCTGCATCGCCGTGTTCCAGGAAATAGCGTATCTCCTCATCCTGCATTTCAAGACTGATGGGAATGACACTGCAGCCCAGCCTGTTCAGCGCCAGCCAGTGCAGAAAGAAATCCGGCCTATTTTCCAGCGCCAGTGCCACGCGCTGAGCCGGGCCGTACCCGGCGGATCGGTAGTGCTCTGCGAGCTGGTGGATCGATTCCAGGGCTTCTCCGTAGTCCAGGTTTACGTCAGTGTCTGCCCAGGCTGTTGCGGCGCTGTGCGGAATGTGCAGAAAGTGTTTGTCCGCATGCGCTGTGGCGGTGTCTGCGAACGCGCGATAAACCGTGCTCAAGATTTTCCCCTTGTTGATTCCCTGCAGCTGCCTATACTACGGCGGTTACCTCGATCTCCACCAGAGCCGCGTTCTCCACCAGCTCTGAAACCACGAGCACGCTCATGGCGGGAAAATTCTTACCCATGATCTCGCGGTAGGTTGCACCGACGTCGCGCAGCTGCTGAAGATATCCCTGCTTGTCGGTGATAAACCAGGTCATTCGTGTCATGTGCTCCGGACCCGCCTGGGCAGCCGCGAGGACCGCGCGGATGTTGAGCAGTGCCTGGCGGAATTGGCCGACGAAATCCGCCGACTCAAATTTGCCATCGGGAGTCCAGCCGATCTGGCCTCCGGTGAAAATCAGTCTGTTGCCATTGGCAAGAATGCCGTTCGCGTAACCACTGGGCCTGGGCCAGCCCTCAGGCAGTAGGGTTGTGTGCATTGACTTCCCCTTGCATCATAGTTGTTACTTGGATTATATTTTAAGCCTAAAATATAGTCCAGCCGCTGCCGGGCGGTCAGCGGCGTCGGCGTGGAGACGGTAGGCACCGATTGTGGCCAGGCTGCAGCCCAGGAGCCGATGTTCCCGTGTCATAATCTGATGCATGGTGCGAATAAATGCGGCCTGGCAAGCCTGTGCAATCTCGACAAATTGCCGCCCACTGGCGCCGTTTTGATAGCAGCGCCGCTGAAAATCAAGGAAGGCTCTGGAAGCCCCACGCGGGTTCTTGCGCTGGTACCACAGGGGTAATACTACATGGCGGAACGATCGTTTGCGAAAGAGGTTCTAAAGCTGCGCGCGGGTGAGGGCGAAGTGTTCCGCGGCGAGGGTATCCTCGCCATCACCAAGGCCCTTCTACAGTCCGGTGTCTCCTACGTCGGTGGCTATCAGGGAGCGCCTATATCGCACCTGATGGACGTGCTCAATGATTCACGGGACATACTCGACGAACTCGGGGTGCACTTCGAGGCCAACGGCAGCGAAGCGACTGCCGCGGCGATGCTCAGCGCCTCCATCAATTATCCGCTGCGCGGTGCCGTGACCTGGAAGTCCACCGTGGGTACCAACGTGGCCTCCGACGCGCTGTCCAACGTGGCGTCCTCTGGCGTGGTCGGCGGCGCCATGGTGATAGTCGGCGAGGACTACGGCGAGGGCTCGAGTATTATGCAGGAGCGGACCTACGCCTTCGCCATGAAGGCGCAGATGTGGTTGCTCGACCCGCGGCCGAACCTGCCCAGCATCGTCGACATGGTGGAAAAGGGCTTTGAGCTCTCCGAGGCCAGCAATACACCGATCTTCTACATGATGCGAATCCGCGGCTGCCATGTCACCGGCGAGTTCACGGCGCGGAACAACATCGCCCCCGAGTTCAACAGCCGGCATCCGGTCACCCCGCACCGGGAGCCGGAAAAAATCATCCTGCCACCCCATATTTATCAGCAGGAGCGTGACAAGATCAACGATCGTCTGCCCGCGGCGCTGGACTTTATCCGGGAAAATAAACTGAACGAGCAGTTCCCGGGTCGTTACGACAGTCTTGGAATCATTGTTCTGGGCGGCTGCTACAACACCGTAATCCGGGCGCTGCAGCGCCAGGGCCTGGCGGATGTGTTCGGGCAGACCGATATCCCCCTGTACGTGATGAATGTGGCGTATCCGCTGGTGCCGGATGAGATTGTCGATTTCTGCACCGATAAGGAGCAGGTATTGGTGCTGGAGGAGGGGCAGCCCGAGTACGTGGAGCAGGGCATCAATACGGTACTGCGCCGCGCCGGTGTGACAACGCGGCTTTACGGCAAGGACATCATGCCGATGGCGGGAGAATACAGCGGCCAGGTCATGCTGCAGGGATTGACACGTTTTCTCGCCAGTGCCACCAGCGTGGAGATTCCGCTGCGCGTTGGCGAGAGCGATGTCGAGGCCCTGCGCAGCCCACTGAGTGACGACGATACGGCGGTCCTGATGCAGGAAGTGCCGCCGCGACCCTCGGGCTTATGCACCGGCTGCCCGGAGCGGCCATTATTCTCCGCCATCAAGCAGGTGCAGAGCGAGCTCGGACCGTTCCACATCAGCTCGGATATCGGCTGTCATTCTTTTGCCACGCTGCCACCGTTCAACCTTGGCAACACCATCATGGGCTATGGACTGTCGCTGGCAAGCTCATCGGGAATCCGACACAGCCTGCCGCACAAGTCGATCAGCATCATGGGCGACGGAGGGTTCTGGCACAACGGATTGACCAGTGGCGTGACCAGCGCGGTGTTTAACGGCCACGATGGGGGGCTGATCATCGTGGATAACGGCTACTCCGCCGCGACCGGTGGCCAGGACATTCCATCGCTGGTCGAGCCCAATATGATTGCCAGCACGATCGACAGCGATGGACCGACGCGCGCGCATTATCAGTCGATAGAGGATGCCTGCCGGGGGGCGGGTGTCAAATGGATTCGCACGGTCAGCACCTATAGCGTGGATACCGTGAAAGACGTTCTGTCGGAGGCGCTTGTCAGCAAGATGCCGGGCCTCAAGGTAATCGTCGCCGAGGGCGAGTGCATGCTCAACCGTCAGCGCCGTGTAAAGCCGCTTATGAAGCAGTCCATCAGCGCTGGAAAACGCACCGTTCGCGCGCGTTTCATGGTGGACGAGGAGACCTGCACCGGCGATCACGCCTGCATCCGTATCTCCGGCTGTCCGTCCCTGACTATAAAGGATAATCCGGACCCCCTGCGCAAGGACCCGGTTTCCTATGTCGATAACAGCTGTGTCGGTTGTGGGGTCTGTGGCAGCAATGCGCATGCCGCGATTCTCTGTCCCTCTTTTTCCCGCGTCGACCTGATCCACAACCCGAGTCGCACTGACCGCGCGCTGGCGACGATCCGCGGCGGCGTCATTGGCTGGCTGCAGTCGCGCGTGCAACGGCGCGAGGAGATGCGGGTACTGTGACGCAGGAATCCGGGACGATCAATCTTGTTCTCGCGGCGCTCGGCGGCGAGGGCGGCGGTGTACTCACTGACTGGATCATTGACGTGGCCGATCGCGAGGGCTGGCTGTGCCAGTCCACCTCACTGGCCGGTGTCGCCCAGCGCACGGGGGCGACCATCTACTACCTGGAGATGTACCCTCGCGATGCCATTCCCGGCGACGCCCAGCCGGTGATGTCGCTGTTTCCGGCCCAGGGTGATATAGACATCGCGATTGCCTCGGAAATTGCCGAGGCCGGACGTATGGTTCACCGTGGGTTCGTCACGCCGGAAAAGACCACGCTTATTGCGTCCGATCACCGCGTCTACGGCATAACCGAAAAAATCGAGCTCGGCGATGGCGAAATCGATGCGGATGCGCTGCGCGCAATCGCCGGTCGCTATGCGAAAGACTATATCCATTTCGATATGCTGGCGCTGGCGAATCAGCACGAGACGGTGATCTCGGCGGTGCTGTTCGGCGCGCTCGCGGGAGCCGGCGTCCTGCCCTTTGCCCGGGAGACATACGAGGCCGTGATCGGCGCCAGTGGCAAAGTGGTGGCGCAGAATTCGGCGGCGTTCGCGGCCAGTTTTGCCCGTGCCCAGGCGCGCGGAGTCGAAGAGTTCGTGCCCGAGACGCCGGTGTCTGACGGCGGGCCGAGTCAGTCCGAGCGCCCCGTCGCCGTGACGAAGGCGGGTCAGCAGCTGCTGGATCGCCTGCAGGCGCTGCCCGAGGAATGCCGCGACCTGATTTATCATGCTGTCGTCAAATTGGTGGATTATCAGGATCACGACTACGCCAGTGCCTATCTGGACCGTGTGGAGGAACTGCATTCGCGTGTCGGCTCGAGCGCCGATGACCTCGAACTGCTACGCGAGTTCGGGCGCTATCTGGCGCTGCTGATGGCTTTCGAGGATCTGCCCCGGGTTGCGCAACAGAAGACGCGGCCCGAACGCATGGACAAGGTGCGGCGCGAGGTAAAGGCAGAGGAGGGGCAGCTGCTGCACGTGACGGAATTTTTCCGTCCCCGGGTGGAGGAGATCTGTTCACTGCTGCCGGCGACCCTGGGGCGTCGCGCCCTCGCATCGTCAGTGGTATGGCGGGTACTGCGACCGTTTACCGGCGGCAAGAAGCTGCGCACCAACAGTGTCAGCATTTTTCTCATGTTGCGTGTCCTGGCCGGGATGCGACGCTGGCGGCGGGCTACCCTGGCTTATGCCGATGCGCATACCCTGATTGAGCGCTGGGTGGCACAGGTGCAGCGCGCCGCGGCGGCGGGTAACGTTGCGCTCGCCCGGGAACTGGTGGAATGCGCCAGGCTGGTAAAGGGCTACGGTGATACCCACGCCCGTACCGCCGGGCAGCTCATCGCCATCCTCGCCTGCGCGGAATGTGACGATTCCGCGACAGACGCAGCGCGTGTTGCGGCGTTGCGAGAAGCGGCGCTGGCGGATGATGACAACAGCGCATTTCTCGCGGCACTGGAGAACACTGCCGATTCGGCATTTGCAGCCGACGAGCGTTCAAGTGCTCGATCAAGCAGGTCAGCTTCATCGATATAGCGGAAGGGTTCCAGCAAGGGATCGAGAATGGCTAGCAGTCGCCGCGGTTTGCCTTAACTCGCAACCTTCTGGGCCAGCAGTCGTCGATCAAAAGGATGTTCATTGAATGACAGGATCCGGCAACGTTCTGCATCAGGGTGTCTGGGGTTGAAGAGGTAGTTGGCGCTGTGAGGAACGATAGCGCTCGGGACACGCAACAGGGCTGCTTTGCAG
>JBHEPQ010000340.1:0-4135 GCA_046260215.1 Chromatocurvus sp. | reverse complement strand
GCCCTTGGACGGGTCCTTGACCTCCGCATCGAGCAGGTCAAACGGCGGCAGCTCTCCCGTGACCGGGTGGTCGAACAGCGGCTTCTGCTTTTCCCGCTCTACGCGCTCGCTGGTCTCAACCGGGGCCTCCAGTGCCTTGATTTTTGGCGGCTTGCGCTTTTTTTCCTTCTCCACGTGCTGCGTTATCACGGCTTTGCGCGCCGCCAGCTGACGCCCGCGGTTCCGGCGATCGCGGGTCGCATCGATACATCGAAAAAGCCGATCGCGCACCATGAACGCCCCCGTCATGGCCCAGTGGCCAAGCCGTTCCATCAGACGCATCCAGCTCAGGTCCGTGAAAATCGTCATGCCGAACAGAAAAACGGCGACCAGAATCAATCGGCTGCCGATAGCGTTGAACGCGTCGCTGAACGTGCCGCCGATCGCCTGGCCAAGAATGCCACCCGCGCCCTGCGGCATGCCGGACGTTCCACTGTCATTCAGTGCGGCGATTGCAGTCACGGACACCATGACCAGTACCAGTCCAAGAAAGCGCAGGCCGACGTGTGTCCAGTCCACACCACCTGCGCTGTGGCGTTGTACGAAAATCAGCACGCCGCGATAGGCAAGCATCAGCGGGAACACGTAGGCGGCAAAGCCGACCAGGGAGAAACTGACGTCCGCCAGCCAGGCGCCCGCCGGGCCACCAAGATTGCGCACCTCATCGGCACCCGTCGCCGACCAGCCCGGGTCCGCGGGGCTATAACTGAGTAGCGCCAGGAGAAGGTAGGCGCAGGCGGCGGTCACGCCTATAAAGGCGCCCTCGCGAAAACGCGGTCGCGAGATGATTCCCGTCGCCGCGGATTTACTGTCGGCTTTGACCAAGGCCCTGCCCCGTTCTGAATACACTCCTAGTTTTAATCATTTATTCATTCTTTTCAATAATTTATAACTCTATTTTTAGACTGAATCTAACACGTTTTGCCGATGTCCTTTCTTTACTTTACCATTACGCTTTTTTCGACACCTTCGGCAACCCGTTCGCGAACGCCTGCCGTAGGCCTCCATGAGCTCATTTCAGGCTTTACACAACAGGACAGTATTCCCATGAGTGACCCGCAACACCACACCCTGATCATTCTGGGCTCGGGCCCGGCGGGCTACACGGCCGCCGTTTATGCCGCCCGCGCCAACCTGGCTCCGGTCCTGATCACCGGCATGCAGCAGGGCGGTCAGCTGACCACGACAACTGATGTGGAAAACTGGCCGGGCGGTCCAGCAGACCAGCAGGGCCCGCAACTGATGCAGGAAATGCAGGCCCACGCTGAGCGTTTTGACACCCGGATCATCTTCGACCATATCGAAAACGTCGACCTGTCAGTGCGACCCATGCGTCTTGAGGGCAGCGGGACATACACCTGTGACGCCCTGATCATAGCGACAGGGGCGTCGGCACAATACCTTGGCCTGCCCAGCGAGGAAGCGTTTATGGGCAGGGGCGTCAGCGCCTGTGCTACCTGCGACGGCTTTTTCTATCGCAACCAGAAGGTTGCCGTCATAGGTGGTGGTAATACCGCGGTAGAGGAAGCGCTGTATCTCTCCAACATCGCGTCCGAAGTGATTCTGGTACACCGCCGCGACAGCCTGCGCGCCGAAAAAGTCCTGCAGGACCGTCTGTTCGCCCGCGCCAGGGAGGGCAAGGTCACTCTGCTGTGGGATCATGTTCTCGACGAGATTCTGGGTGATGACAGCGGCGTCACCGGCATGCGCGTGCAATCCACGAGGGATGGCAGTACGCGGGATATTGATCTCGCCGGTGTGTTTATTGCTATCGGACACAAGCCGAACACCGATATGTTTCGGGATCAGCTGGACATGCAGAACGGCTACATCGGCATCCACAGCGGTACGCAGGGCAATGCCACCGCCACCAGTGCCCCCGGCGTGTTCGCCGCTGGCGATGTCGGCGACCACGTATACCGGCAGGCAATTACGTCGGCGGGCTTTGGCTGCATGGCTGCTCTTGACGCCGAGAAGTACCTCGACGCACTGGCCGACGGCTGAGCGGAACGGCCCGTACAGGTGCCACTGCTACAGTATCTTGAGCCGGGCGATCCGTTTCCACCGACGACGGCGGCACTGGAATACCCGGATGGCCTGCTTGCAGTCACGCAGGACCTCGAGCTCACCCGACTGATGGACGCCTACCGGCAGGGAATCTTTCCCTGGTTTGAAGACCCGCAGCCGGTGCTCTGGTGGAGCCCCGATCCACGCTCCGTATTGCCGCTGGATGCCCTGTATCTATCCCGATCCCTGCGCAGGACCTTACGCAGAAACCGCTTCCTACTGTCGGTGAATACGTCTTTCACGGAAGTGATGCTGGCCTGTGCCGGACAACGCCGGGGACAGCGCGGTACCTGGATTAATCAGCGCATGCTGAAAGCATACAGCGCCCTGCACCACCGCCGCATGGCGCACAGCATTGAGGTGAGCGACGATAACGGCGAACTGGTCGGCGGCCTGTACGGCGTTGGTGTCGGCGGCACATTCTTCGGCGAAAGCATGTTCAGCCATCGCAACGATGCATCGAAGGTTGCTCTCGTCGCGCTGGTGCGTCTGCTGCAGCGGGCTGGCGCGACGCTGATTGATTGCCAGGTCGAAAGCGAGCACATGAACAGCCTGGGCGCGCAGAATCTGCCCAGAGCGGCGTTCGAGCAGTGGCTTGCGCGCAACGAAGACATCGAAATACCATTGTCGGCCTGGCACTTGCCGGGTCGGTGCGGAGAGCTGCTGTGACATCGTCACTACGCGATTTAAAAGTCTATACCACCTATCCCCATCGCTGCAGCTATCTGGAGGACGAGGAGGCGACCACACTCTTCATAGATCCACGGCAGGCCATCGATCAGGCGCTCTACACGCGGCTGTCGCTGCTGGGGTTCCGTCGCAGCGGCAAGCATGTTTACCGGCCCCACTGCAGACGGTGCAGTGCCTGCATCCCGGCGCGAATTCCGGTCAGGGATTTTCAGCCGAACCGCTCGCAACGACGCACCTGGCGGCGCAACGCGGATATCACGGTGGTGCGCACTGACAGCATCGCCGATGACGCCGCCTACAATCTATACCATCGTTATATCGTCGAGCGACATGCCGATGGCGATATGTATCCGCCGGACCGCAACCAGTACCAGTCTTTCCTGAGCAACGCCTGGGACTGTACGCGCTACTACCGGTTTCAGGACGGCGAGCGCCTGATCGCCATTGCCGTTGTGGATGTCATGCTTGATGGCCTGTCGGCAATCTACACGTTTTTTGATCCCGACGAAGACGCCCGCAGCCTTGGCCGCTACGCAATTCTCTGGCAGATAGAGGCCGCGCTCGCCGTTGACCTGCCCTACCTCTATCTCGGTTACTGGATCCGGGACTGCTCAAAAATGTCCTATAAATCAGATTATCGGCCGCTGGAATTCCTGCTGGAAAATCGGTGGCAACGGGCCAACGATGACATTCTCGCCACAGATGCCTGAGCTGCGCAGGTTCTGGCCCAGTTCTGGCATGGAAACAGTGGCACTCGCGCCAGGTTTGCGGCAGAATGCGCGCTTTCTATTCAAGAAACCGAGGCCACATGGCGAAAGAAGACCAGATTGAAATGGAAGGCGAAGTCGTCGACACGCTTCCCAACACGACGTTTCGGGTGCAGCTTGAGAATGGGCACATCGTGACGGCACACATTTCCGGGAAGATGCGAAAAAACTACATTCGCATTCTCACGGGCGACAAAGTCAGGGTTGAACTGACGCCCTATGATTTGACGAAGGGCCGTATCACTTACCGCGAGCGCTGATTGCCGCCCGCGTCTTGCCGACCGCATCTTGCCGACCGCATCTTGCCGATCGCATCTTGGCGACCCCATCTGGCCGATCGCATCTGGGCGACCCCACCTGGCCGATCGAGTAGCATTCTCGCTGCCATTTTTCAGCAGCGCACCGCGTTTACCCCTCCAGCACGGCCTCCTCTTCGTCGACACGTACTTCAAGATCGTCTCCTGACGCATTCAGACGCACCTGCGCCGTACCTCCGGACGATGCAAGAGAGCCAAACAGCACCAGCTCTGCCAACGGCTTCTTGATGTGCTCCTGTATAACACGCTCCATGG
>JBHEPQ010000326.1:0-17547 GCA_046260215.1 Chromatocurvus sp. | reverse complement strand
GCAACAGCGGAGATGTCCGATTTGTAGGGGTGACAGGTACCGCGGAACCCTTCGGTGCTGAACATCATGAGCCAGCTCGATTCGTCCCGACGTACGACCACATTCTGGTCGTAGCTGTGCCTCGCGACGGGATGCCCTGTCTGCACGTGAAAACCCCGAGGATCAAATTCGCCTGCCTTTATTGCCTCGCAATCCATGGTGGGGTATAGGCTGTTCCACTCCAGAGTGGACAGGTCGAAGGCATCAATGTCAGTTCTTCCGGTTGCCGCGTGCCCACCACCGAACACGAGCATGCGATGGTTGGCCGGGTCGTAGTTGATGCGACTGAAGTCGAAGATGGTCTCACAGCGCATTTTCGGGGCGCGGGACTCACACTCGTAGGGCCCCAGGTCCAGAGCTTCACCACCTGCCAGGGCGGCCAGCTTTGGGTGCGGCGTCGCAGGTTCAAGACGCTTGGCTTCAATCTGGCGCGCGCTTCCCTCAGGCGACGCACTCTGGCCGCAGCCTGAGAACATGATCAGGCTAACCAGAAACAACGGACGCGTGCAGCGGCGTGTTACGTCATTATTGGCGGTGATCACTTGTTTGCCTCCCTTGTTACGGATTGCGTCCGGGACCGATGTACTCCGTCGCGATGACTACATTATCAATATACAGCCGGATATCCTGCGACGAACTTCGCGTACCGCCATGATAAACATTCATCCACAGGGTCTCGATCTTGAGTTCGTCAGTATCCCGAAATCGGTAGTCTTCGCGGTTGAAGACCAGAACACCATCCACCCAGGATTTCATGACCCCGTTACTTTCGCCGGGTGTATTCAACTGCAGATACTGCTCTACGCTGTACCAGCGATTCTTTTCCACGAGTCCCGTGGGCCCGAGATTCCAGCCAACGGTTTCTCCATACCCTGTATCCCACCCTGTATGGTAGACATAAGAGCCAAGCATTGTTGACTCCTCTGGCAACAGCGAGGAATTGGCGTAAGCGCCCCTGGAAGACCAGCCATTCGTGCCATCCGAAGATCTTCCTCCCCATCCCGCTGTGTTATAGGTGCCTGCAAAGCCAGGCATCTTCCCGCCAACCCGCGGAGCCCAGTCATTCCCGAGCCTGAGGTAGTAGCGGAAGTACATTGATTCGGGTTCGACGCCGGTTTTCTCAGCGAACCGGTATAAAAGATTCAGGCCCTGCTTCTTGCCTTTTTTTACCGTCACCTCCAGAGCGTTTTCATTGAGAGGCAGAAAGCGGTTAGCATCGTCCTCGATTACGAGATTCGTCACACTGGAATCGCTCAGGCTTGACCAGGCATCCTGCCAGTTGGAATCCTCAAAGTCGGTCGCAAAGACAACAGACGGATGCATCTCTATACCTTGGTCCTTTGGAAAATCGCGAGATAAACCAGGCGCGGGTTCATGCTCTTCCGCAATTGGGGCATTTAACTGGAAAACACCGATATCGGACGCAACCTGATACTGCTTGTCAATGGAAAGTGTCAGCTGCGCACTGTTGATCGAGGAATTGGGTCGATTGGTGAACGGAAAGATGATAATCGTAGACCGGCCGGCTCCCACGTTGAGGGTGTTTTTGTGGCCATTGCCGGAAAAACTGCTGCAGGTCATTGTGGCGTCCGCCTCTGGGTACAGTATTTCTTCGCTGCCGTCGTCCCAGCGTATCAGCGCTCGCGGCCTGAGGTTCGAATCAACGGCTTCTCGGCTGTGGAAGCGGACCCAGTACCTGTCATTCGCCAGTTGCCGCAGGTACACTCCGCCAGGGGTTCCGGAGTCGCTCTCCCATTGTCTTGCGAGCGCAGTGATATCCCACTCCACGGGCTGGGTCCTTGCCTGCTTCGACACCTGCTGTTGAGAAAAAGGCTGATCACCATAGGGAATGGCGTCGGCGTCGATCCAGTCGCCTCCCGGCTGATGCCAGTGCAGGCTGACGCTGCCCAGGTAACTGCGACAGTTCATCCCCGCCCGGCTGTCCGATAGCTCAATCTGTGCTGATGTAGCCTGAGTGGCCGCAACAACAATGGCAGAAAACAGAATTCGCGGTAGAGATTTCATACTGTCTTTCCTTGCTGCCGCGTGTTGTTTGCGAGTCGCAGGCCAAAGCGTAACTCGGTGGAGTCCCACGGTGTGAATCGCGGTAACTGGTAAAGATCGGCATGCATGCCGGAGGAGGCGCCAATTGATGTCGTAACGGCAGCCTTGAACCCCGCTCTGGCCACCATGGCGGCGTGCTTGCCTTCGTAGTCCCTGCCGGGCTTGCCGTTTGGATAGGCAAACAAGGGAACGGCCTCTCCAAGTAGCTCCTCGAGCATCTGCTTACTACCCCTGATTTCAGCCTCGGCCTGTGCGTCGTCGAGTCGGGCAAGGATAGGATGGGAGCAGGTATGCGCACCGATGCCCATACCTGCGCTGCGCATCTGGCGAACGTGGTCGGGGGACATCATGAGGTCGTTGGGAAGGACCGAACCACTAATCCGTGCAATTTCCGCCACAAGAACATCCCTTTCCTCTGGCGCGCGGTATTTTATTCCGCCAAGGAGGCCATGAATGGCGGCCTGCGTGTCCTGTAGATTTTCTAACGGCCAGCGCCCCAGACCCAGTGCGGAGAGGTCCAGGTCTTTCAGGTTTGAATTGCGTAATGCCTCAATAAGGGTGTCGTTCCACATTCGACCGCCGTCCAGGAACTGCGTGGCGATGAAAAAGGTGGCGCTCAGGCCATGTTTTTTCAGTAGCGGCATGGCAATCGTGTAATTGTCGAGGTATCCGTCATCAAAGGTAATGCATGCTGCCCGGGCGGGCAGGCTGTTGCCGGCGAGTCGTTTTACCGCCTCATCCAGTGGCAGTACGTTGAACGACCTGCGCAGCCATTGCAGTAATCGTTCAAATGCTTGTGCACAGGGGGCGTCGGGGATCAGCGGGTCAGGTGCCTCCAGGACCCGGTGGAAGATCAATATCGACAGTTTCGCTTTCGCTCCCGGGGGAGACAAAAGACCGTTGACTACTTTCGATATCATCAGGTCCTACCATCCTTTTGGGGTTTCAGTGGCCACACCACTTTTCTATGGGAGCAGTTCATTGATCACGCCGTTCGAATCCAACACTGTACACGATTTATAAACCCGACTTGAGGAGCGCCCTGTGAGCTATCCGGGCTGCGTATATCTACAGTATGTCGCTCTTTTTGCCATCGCGAGGCCACGATCAGAGTCACAACCACATTGTAGGGGAAGTCCCAGTAAGAGAGGCTGAGAAAGGCACCCCCCGCCAGCCAGCCAATTAAAGAGACCTGTGCCATACTGCCAAAGTGGTATAACCACATGGTTTCCTCGTCTTTTCGTGTGCCTCGTCGCAACCTTGCCGCCATGCGCCAGGCGCTTATCCAGATCAACATGAAAAGACTCAGGCCGATGTAGCCATGTTCGCCAAGTACCTGAAAGTAGATGCTGTGGGCTGCGCGGGCGATGCTGGAGTCGAAAACACTGTCGCCAGCAGGCGGAGCGTACACCTGAAATATATCTTTTTCGTACATGGCATACCCGGCGCCGACCACCTTGTCGTTAGCGATGTTGATAGCAGTCTGCCACGCAAAAATCCGACCCATTGCTGATCCGTCATCCTCGTAGGTCTGGATTGAGTAAATGCGGTCGTGCCAGGATTGCGGCATAAACGTCCAGATGGCGCCCGCGAGCATCCCGATCATCAGGAGATTTATCAGTTTATTGGGCGCGCGCCACCATAAGACACCACCCATCGCAATGATCGCCACGAAAGCGCCACGGGATTGGGTGCCGATGGCGGAGATGGCTGACAAGCCCATGGCGAGAAGGAGAAAGCGCTTCAGCCAGGCATGAGGGGTGGTCAGTCGTAGGAAGTACATCAATGGGATAGCCATGATCAAAGCGAGAGCAAGTTCGTTATTGCCGCTGATGAACCCTCCGGGGGGGCCCCAGACGCGTCCGCCGCCAGCAGTCATAATGGTGTAGATGCCACCCTTGACTCCATAGAAAGCCAGCGATAAAACATTGACCCAGATGTAGAGTCGGATGTGTTCAAATTTATACAGCACCGATGCAGTGACCAACAGCATGAGCTGAATTTTGAGAACCTTTTCCAACTGGTTTGCTGAGGCATCCGGATAGAAGGCCGTCAAGGTGGTGATGCACGTCCACACTAGAAACAGGATCATGAACACAAGAGGCGGGGCAAGGGGGAGCTTGACGCGATCCTTTGTTGTGAAGAGGGCGACTAATGTTACCGCTCCAACGGCAGAGGCTACAGGTGCATTGAACATGAAGCCCCATGCGAGCTTGTGGGGATTCATGATGCCTATCCAGGTCCAGAGCAGGACCCCGACGAAAGCATATCTGAGGGCGAAAGGCAGAGTCGCGCCCAGAACAGATACAAGAATCAGGTCGCGTAGTGACATTCTGCTGGCACCTTAATAAACTAATTTTAGAAGGGATTTGCTACTCATCGAAACCGCAACCAGTCTTGCGGACACAAGACGCATCCGGTACGAAGAAGGCACCTCTACCGAGCGAAACTCAAAGCGCTTCTTGCAGCCGCGCATTCATCGCATCGCAGAGGTCGCGGATTCCTTTCTCTATGGCAGGTTTTTGCCGCTTGCGCACCGATCGAGAGGAGACCAGGCCTGTCATGGCAGGCGCGGCGGAGATGCCCAGAAAATCGGCAATCTTCCGCACGTGGGCCGCCGGATCTGTGACCAACGAATCGTAGCGCAGAAGCATAACGGCGTCGCTGCTGTCAAAGCGCTGGTCGAAGAAAATCTGGTTGCGGTAATACCAGAACAAGGCCAGCGCAGATGCATCGTTTATCCCAGGTCGGTAGTGTTCTTTAATTTTCTCGAAGGTGTCTGGTGTCATGCCCTTGGCTTGCCATATGTCGCCATTCGCTCCATGCATTATTTCGTCAAGCCTGTTTCGCCCCCCGGGCCAGCTAACCAGATAGGAATTGACCATGTCGTCATAGTTTCTGTAGAGCCAGAGCGCACGAGTATTGTGGAAGAGCTGCATCAAATGCGCGATGCTGTCTGCTTCAAGCAATGCCTTGATAACGACGTGTTTCGCGCGGGATTGTTTGATCAGAGCGGAAATAGTATCGACGTCGCGCATCGCATATCGATCAAAGGCGCGGGGGTCCTTTTCCATGTAAACATCAGTTTCCAGGCTCCTATCCAGGATGTTCATCAACATGTTGGTGCCCGAGCGCTGGACGCCGGTGACAAACGTAACTGAGGCAGGACAGTTTGAAGGTCTTCCCGCTATCGTGTGCTGGAGCAGTGACTTTCTGGCTTGTCGACCTCGAGCCTTCAGCACTCTCCATTTATTGATCAGATCTACAGTAATACTGCTCTCCCCAGGGCTTGACGTTACCGCACTTGAGCATCTGAAACTTGCTTTCTGTAATCAAGGGACGTGCCCGCCGGCCAAGCTATGCCGTGCCAAAAAGCCTGTACCTTGCTGCTTTTATCCGGCTTCCGAAAGTGGGCTTCAGCGGCGTGCGCTCGTAACCGAATAATTCCAGTGTCTGACCGGCTACCTGATCAAACACAATCTGATCGGCGTGACTCATGGTCCGCCGCCAGGCCTGTACTTTGTCAATGTTGGGCGCGTTTATCGAAGACTGATGCCAGGACAAACTGGCAGCTGGCATTTCCTTCCGGGCACTGTCAGGATAATTTAACATGGTCTCTTCAAACGGTGAATCAAGGAACCCGCAGATCCGGCGCAAAGTCTCCCGAGGCTGTCGCACCAGGTCTTCATAGTGCACTTCAATGTAGTGGCCTGGGATCATTGACCCCATTTTCCGTCCTAGCTGTACCTTCCAGCTCCAGTCGCGGGCAGATTTAATCAAGTCGCGAGATCCCCACGGCAAGGATCGTAGTGAACCGGCAACGTCTCTGCCATCGCGGACGAGATGAACGAAATCACAGCCTGGAAACAGTTCCCAAAGCAGATTGATTTCCTCTTCATATCCCGGGGTCTTATCTCCCCACCGAGGCTTGTGTTGCCGGGAAGCCAACTCGGAAAATATTGCATGTATTAGCTCAGCGTAGGATTGTGGGTCTCGGCCAAGCACGGCAGAGGGGTCTGGCACAAGCTCGCCTTTTTTGACGAAAGGGTTTTGGCAGATTTCCGAAAGCAGCTCCGCCATGTTCGCTTCTCTTGCGAGATCACCGAATTCGGCCTGGCGGTGGTAAAATTCTGGTATGAACGCCGATTCAAACGGCACGCAAAGCTCACTGTGCTGCTGAAGCATCAAACGCAGCATAGTAGTGCCCGAACGCTGTGCGCCAACCACGAAAAAGGGCGGGCGTGTTAATGTCATAGTAGGACCCGTCATGGAAAGTCGCCGCGAGAGAATACCATGGACCGACGGTAGTATGAATCGACGAGCTCTCGAATAAAGCCCATTTCACCCGTTATTGGCCCAGGTGCTGCGATGCACTTCTGGAGTTGTGATCCAGGCCGCAGAGTGCGATGAATAAACCTGCGCCGAGGGGCTGGCATATCGCTGTGTGGGAGGTATGTTGCAGTCAGTAGCTGCTTGCTACGCTCGTAGCACTTTGATGCCGCTATTATGCCCGCCCCAACTGGCGTAACGTACCGGATTCGAAATATGACGCTATCGTCTCAGAGCGCCTCTAATGTGACTGAAGATCAATCGATCGATTCTAGAAAAAACGAAATCTACGACAGTGCCAGCAGCATGAAGCAGGGGGTGGCGTGGGCTGTATTCATGCGCTGGACTATGCGCCTCATTGGACTGTTCAGCACCCTCATTCTCGCTCGCGTTCTCAGTCCTGAAGATTTCGGGATCGCAGCGATGGGCATGCTAGTCCTTCATTTTCTCTTCGAAGTCAGCGAATTCGGTACGGAAATGCACCTGATTCGGGCTAAAGAGATTAACCGTGTCAACTGCGATACCGCCTGGACCATAACGTTGCTTCAGGGGGTTCTGACGTCGGTCGTCCTCGCCGCACTTGCCTCCCCCGCAGCAATTTATTTTAAGGAGCCACGGGTAGTCGAAGTGATGTACGTGCTGGCGCTGGCGGCCCTCATCGGCGGCTTCGAGAATATTGGACCCGTACTATTGCGGCGCGACCTGCAGTTCGCCAGAGACTTTCGCTTCAACGTGTACAAGAAGATTCTGGTTTTCTGCACTACAATAATCAGTGCGCTGGTCCTCCGGAATTACTGGGCACTGGTGCTGGGTCACCTCGCGGGGACAATAGCCGGGGTCGTTCTAAGCTATGTAGTGCACTCTTATCGCCCGCGCTGGTCGCTCGGCTATGCCAGGGAATACATAACGTTTGCAATGGCGATAATTCCATTACGGGTGGCGACGACGTTGCGAGGCATGATCTCATCTTTTCTGGTTGCAGGTCTCGGCAATGCGTCAGTGCTTGGCTCGTTCCGTGTAGCGGGCGATTTGTCCTCCCTTTTTACGCGTGAAATTGTTACCCCAATGGGGCGTGGTTTGTTGCCCAACTATACCCGTCTGGCGGATCGCCCCGAGGAACTTTCCGGCATGTATCGCAAAGTGCTTAGTATGGTCGCCCTCGTCTGCATCCCCGCTGGCGTGGGTGTGTCGGCCATCGCGGATGATCTGGTGCTGGTGCTGCTCGGAGATCAATGGGGTTTTGCCGCAATGCTCATGAAGTACCTTGCCATTGGCGCCGCCATCTTTGCTGTCTCACAGGCAATGGTTAACCAGATTCTGGTCGCAACCGGGCGCGAAAGATCTGCGGCAGTGCTGGCCTGGGTCCGACTGGGAATCACCTTTCCTATTTTGTGGGCAGGCTTTGAGCTCGGCGGCGCCCCTGGTATCGCCAAGGCCTCAATTGTTGCCTCTCTCGTATGCCTTCCTGTGATCTACAACGAAACGCGGCGTGCGGTTATGTTGCCTCTTTTCGCTCTGATGGGTTTACTTTGGCGACCTATTGTTGCAGCTGTCGTCATGCATTTCGTGGTTGGGACCCTGTACTCTTCAGAACTCGAATGGGCAATCCTTCGCCTGTTTCTGGAATCCATTATCGGTGCATTAACCTTTGTGGGGGTCATGGTTGTTTTATGGTTGGTGAGTGGACGACCGCGCGGTGCCGAGAGCATTGCCTTTGGCGTGGCTACACAGTTGTTGAGTGCGGCGCGTGACCGCATTTTGCGCTAGGATTTTGTGAGCAGATTCGGGGTCAAGGCTTAAGTCATGCCGGTGTTCTGGACCAGCACCACGACAGAGGTTTCAACTGCGTCCCAAAATATACGGGTTAACTATGCCAACGTTCACCGGCCTCAGATCATGGACGTGACCGTCACAGGCGCGGGTCTGGCGGAGCTATGATTAATTCTTCGATCCGGTCAGCGGGATTGGTTAGTATGTTCGTGCAATGACTGAGGGCGTCATCGGAACAGGTAAGCATCTGCTTCGCACGGCTCGGCGCACTTTCAAGCGGGTGACCTTACGCGCACGCGGCAGGGGCAGTGTGAAGGCCTACAGGCCAATTTTCAGAGTGGCGTCTCTCATCCGTTGTATCGGTACTACACCTCCCGGGAATGTTGACGGCGACACCCCTGTGGATGACATGTCCAATGCCTACGCCTGCGCTCGAAAAGCCCGGGCGTTATTTGGGGAGCGTTTTTTTGTCGATCCTCGCTCAGTCGCCGCATTAGCAGGCCAATTGGAGGCACAGTACTCTGCGCTGACAAAAAGATTGCTGGAAAGAACCATTCTCGACAGGTGCGAGGGAATTCCCCTGTATTCGTCGAAGGGGCCGCCATTAGGTCCTGACTTTCCCTGGGGTGACCTGCCGTTAGGGCCTGGCGGTGACATAATGTATCGCATGCGCCCGCATCGGTTTGCCTTTTCACCGCGTCACGCGTGGGTCTGCCTAAGCGATCCGGCGGCGGTGGGGTCGCTTGCTGGCATGATAGAAAGCTGGACGCGATATGCTGGCACCGCTGACGATACCTGCTGCTACGGCAGTAACCTGGCGGTCATACAGCGGGTTCTTGCGCTGTCCTGGAGCTGGGCATTTCTTGCCGGGCGGCCGGAGCAGGAGACGCCAACCGGATTGGGATTGGAGTGGAAAATACTGCAGATTATCGATGCCGATATTCGATTTCTGGAACCTCGACTTGGGCATTCCGCCCCGAACAATCATCTGCTGGCCGACAAGTTTGCGAGTTGGTATCTAAGCACTGTATTTCCTGAGCTGTTGGAAGGTGAGTATCCGCACAGCGCGCAGGACTGGGGCGATGAACTGCTGTCGCAAACCTACCCGGATGGCGGCAGCTTTGAACACTCCAGCCACTACCATGAATTCGCCTGTGAGATGGGGGTGGCGTATCTGCTCCTGACGCGCCGCAACGGCGTGGTGCCGGCCTCCCGGTTGCGGGAGCGAATCGGATCGCTGCTCGCCTACCAGTGTGCGCTCACCGGTCCGGAATGTTGCCCGCTGCCCATAGGCAATGCGATTGAGGACACATTGTTTCCGCTGGATGTCGGTGAAGCCTGGTGCGCCGCCTCGCTGCGGGAGTGCTATCGCGCATTGTTTCTCCCGGGCCTGTCGCCTGCACCGACCTCGGACGATACGATTATTCGCGCCTTCTGGCTGCTCGGCGGCGGGCTGGCTCGGCCCCCTGAAGAAACTGCGCGGTTGCCGGCACTCTCGAGCTTCCCGCTTGCGGGTTTGTACGTTATGTCAGACCCCGAACTCGATGCCCGGTTGATATTCAGGACCGGTCCCGCACCGGGGACCGAGGTCGCTGCCGGTCATATGCATTCAGATCTGCTCTCCATATATCTTAACGTTGCTAGCCACCCGGTTCTTGTTGATGCCGGCACCTATACCTATCGCCAGAGTACAGGCGCCGGTCGGGCGAATGACGTGGGCTGGCGCAGGTATTTTTCGGGGCCCCTTGCGCACAATGGCTTCAGCGTTGGCGACGAAGATCCATTGGGACCAATATCGGGGGATTTTCGTCATCGCGATATCCCCGAGCGTGTGCCTTCTCGCAGCGGCTCCGACGGCGTTATCTCATTTGTTGAAGGTTGCTTCGACAGCGATAATGCCTACAGCGGCATGCGGCGTCTTTGCATACACGTTGTGGGGAATTACTGGCTACTGGTCCATAAGCCGCCCAGCACTTTGGGGCCTGCTGATGATGCGTCAATTGGTTTCCAATTTGCGCCCAATGTTTCGGTTCAAAGACGGGCTGGCTATGCCCATGTTGCGAGTGAGGCAGGGAAGGCAAATATGTTCATGTCTGCCGACGACTCTGTGCTTGAGCCGAGTGTATTATTCGGTTGCACGGAATCCTCTGGTGGATGGGTGTCGCCGCGCTATGGCGAGAAAGTCGCCGCGCAACAGCTACGGTATCCGTTCACCGACGCGGAGTCTGTGTCTGCTTTTGTCTTAACGACTGATCCTCGGCATGCCGAGGTGCGAGTCATTGAGACTGCTTATCGCGACTGTGCCTCATGGCTGGTACGGCTTGAATCTGGTGGCACCGAGGACTTAATCATTGTGCAACCAGCAACAACGTCATCATGGGAACTGGAAGGAGGGCATATCGTTTTTTCTGGCGAATTTGTCTGGCTCAGAGCAACCGGCGACTATTGTGTGAGTCTGCGGTGGGTTGGCGCATCAAGCTTCGAGTGGGTTGGCCGGTCCGTCAGGATACGCACTGAGGCACAAGAACCCTGTAATCTGAACATTACCCGCGACACAAATCTTGCGGAGGTAGCGTCGAGCTTTGCAATTTTGGAGTGGCCGGAGCTGCCTGAATAATCGTTGATAGAAGGCTGCTGCCAGAGCATCAATAAAATTAGAAAAAACAACAAAAAAAACGGCCCCCTAAAGGACCGTTTTTCTTTATCTTCTTTCGCTCTCTTGGCTTGTGCGCAGACAAGCCTCAATAGCTAAACATCACGCGTTCTTTTTACGCCTTTTTGCAGTCAGTCCCGCACCAATCAAACCAATGCTCAGCAAACCAAGGACAGAAGGCGCGGGGATTCTGGACGCATCCCAGCTCGCCGCGACGTATAGCCTGCTAAAGCCCGGTAAAAGCTCGGGAGTGAATACATCAATGAAACCGGGGTTGCTTGGATCTACGATGGTCTGCCCAAGTACGTTACCGTCCTCATCGGTGACTGCTCCCGGAAAAAGCGTAAAGCTGATAGTGTAAAGATAACCGTCAAGTGCCTGGCTTATAGCAGCGAATTCGCCCAGTTCAACACGATAGCGATCCGAGCAAGGCTCAAAGTCCGGATTTACACCCTCATAAGGGTCGTTGCCGGCGAAGCAGTCATCAAACGTTTCAGTATTGAGTGTCTCCCAGAATTCTATGCGAGTTGCGCTGCCAAGGTCCTCAATCAGTGCCGTTCCACCGACGGAATCTGTGAAAATGCGAAAATCTGCCAGCGTGTCGGCGAGCCAAAGAGGGTTCGGAAAGGCTCCCGAGTTTCTACCGATCAGTTCGTTATTTTCCTGAAGCAGTTCGTCAATCACCCAGAACTCGTTTGCGTTCCATTGACTGGCACTGGCGTCACCGGACATGGAGCCCTCGTTGAGTTCGCCTACCCTTGAACCGAGAGCGCCAAAGTTAGTATTACTTTCGATGCTTGTGAAGGATTCAATAGAAAGTTTACTGAACGGGTTCGTGCCGTCATCCCCAGGAAGTGCTCTCCACTCGAGGCCAGTATACGTACCATCAGGGCGAGATTCGGCGCCGCCGACCGCTGCATCTCCAATCGGGTTAAATTCAGATGGCCCACTACCATTGTAAGCGGTATCTGCGTCACCGTCGTTATTTGGGTCGACAAAACCGGCTGACTGAGAAAAATACAACTGCGTTAGTGGCACAGCTGCCGCGTTTCCCGCGAACACGCTTACCGCAAGCGCTGTCGCTGCAACTGCGGGTCTCAATAAATGTTTCATTTTGTATCTCCTTCGCTCTGAAGCGCTTGGTTGTCTGTTGCTGTCGGCGCGCTTTACCGTGCCTTCGACTGTCGCGGTAGTGCTTGCAGGTACTGTGCCATTAAGAATAAGTATTTAGAAATCAGAGGGATAGCATATTCACAGAAACAGGCGCGCAGCATGAGTGTAAAAAAATTCGACAAGCCTGGCCTGTCCCATCTACTATGTGGATGTGGAAACGCAGGAAGCGAGATTCCTATCGCAGTTTTTTGTCTTTTAATCGCATTCTTTTGTTAATTATGCGACCACCATGCGAGGTAGTAGTGCTTTATGACTAATCCTGCGGCGTTCCATGCGGAGCAGTGGCTCCTTGCTCGTGCAATAAGCGAATACTGCGATTTACGACGCGTTCTTCAGCTGAGGTACCGAGTTTATTGTAAAGAGCGGGGGTTCTGCCGGGCCGAGGATTATCCGGATCACCTCGAGATTGATGAGTACGACGACAGATCAGTACATTTTGCCGCCTTTGACCCAGAGGGTGAAGTCGCAGGGTCCGTTCGTCTGGTGTGTCACGAAAGAGGTAGCGGCTTCCCTTATCAGGACCACTGCAAATTATTTAATGAAATAGAGCTACCCGATGCCAGGAAATCAGGTGAGGTCTCTCGCCTGGTGCTGAATCGTAATTTCCGGACGCCGCCGGGTGGAGGTAATACGGGTACGGTTATAATGTCAGTTTACAGGGAAATGTACCGGTACAGCCTGCAAAACGGAATTGAGTACTGGTATGCGGCCATGGAGCGGTCTCTGGTGCGCATGATGGGGCGCATTGGCGTGGAATATCAGCGCATCGGTCCCGAAGTTGATTATTATGGACCTGTGGCACCCTATCTTTTGGAGTTGTCTGCACTGCAGGAGCGTCTGGCGCGGGTGAATCCCGCCTTGCTTCACTACCTGGACTCTGCGCTCTAGCGCGACGCCAGCGGTGCCGGAACGGGTCACCGCGGCATGAGGAACACGCCCCGCTGCATCGAAACGTGTTACCCTTGAAGAAAGGCAATCATAATCAAGAGCATGCCCAAGGGAAAAGAATGGATTCCAGCGCAGCAAAGTCTCTAGGGGCGCTCGCAAAATACTTTTCGCTCCATTCCTTTGATGTTGGGAGCGAGGGAGATCAACTGCACGGTTTATACGCGTTGCGCTACCAGATTTATTGCCTCGAATGCCGTTTTTTGTCGTCCTTCGCCTACCCGGATGGCCTGGAGTCTGATGAGCATGACGCCCGCTCCGCTCACTTTTCCGCGACCAACGCTGCAGGCGAGGTGGCGGGAACGGTTCGCCTCGTACTTAGCACCAACGACTCGCCATTTCCCTACGCAGAGCACTGCCCCCCTTTTGACGACTTTGTGCCCCCTCCCTCGCACCTGACTGGAGAAGTATCCCGGCTGGCGGTCAACAGAGAGTACCGTCGCCGGTCGGGTGACAGCCTGTGGGGTGTCAACAAGGCTGACCTCAGGGGGCCCAATGCGCCGGCGCAGATGGGGCCGAAGGGGGAGAAGCGTGTGAATGCGCCGCTGTTGGTGCTGGGTCTGTATCGACAGGTATATCGCTACAGCCGTGAGAACGGTATCCGCTACTGGTATGCCGCTATGGAGAAGAGCCTGGCTCGGGTTCTGAGGATGTACGGATTTCACTTCACCGCCATCGGACCGGAACGGGACTATTATGGTCCGGTAACCCCTTATCTGGGTGACCTGGACAAACTGGAGGCGGAGTTGGACGCCAGCGATCCGGACCTGATGTGGTGGTTCCGCAGCGGCCCCGGATGAAGGCAGGCTGGCGCAGGGTGCAAGGCGTTGTTCATGGGGTTTTTTGACGCCAGGATCCGTCGCCGATTGCTCCTGAGATTGTTGGCCCGCCAGACGCCCGACAAACTCTTGATGGCGGGCCAGCGGCGATTGCCGCAGCGCGTTGCACATGCGGCCGGTGTATCCCCAGCGTATCGGATGCTGTTGACGGAGGCGGGCCTTAACCCCTTGCCTTCTGTGCCGGGACACGACCTTTTGCCGCGCTTGCCAGTGCTCGACAAATCAGACCTGTTTGAGCGATTTCCCATCAGCGAGCTGCTGGATCGTCGCCTTGCGCCCGGTGACCTGGCCGGTGTACTCACCAGTTCCGGTCACGGTGGCAGTCAATTCGCCTTCGGTTTGTCTACCCGCAGTCAGCTGCAGGGCACGGCCGCTGCTATTGATCTCGGCCTGCAACAGGCCTTCGGCATCGATCAGGCCAGCACCCTGCTGGTTAATTGCCTGCCCATGGGTGTGGTTTTCACCTCCAACACGGTGTGCGTGGCGAACGTGAGCGTTCGTGAAGATATGGCGCTGGCGATTCTGCGTCAGGCCGGGCCTCTATTCGAGCAGGCGATTCTGTGCGTCGACCCGGTGTTCTGCAAACGCCTTCTGGATTACGCGGATAAAGAAAACTACGACTGGCGCAGCCTCCCCGTCCACGCCATCCTCGGTGAGGAGACCTTCGCCGAGGAGTTTCGCGATTATCTGGCAGGGAGGCTGGGGGTGGACCTGGACGACCCAGCCGCGCCGATGCTGGGCAGCTCCATGGGGGTTGGCGAGCTGGGCCTCAACCTGTTCTTCGAGACCCGAGAGACAATTGCCCTGCGTCGCGCCCTGCACCGGCAGGCGCCTGATCAGCACCAGCCGGCCTATTTCTGTTTCAACCCCCTGAGGACGCTGGTGGAGGTCCACCAGCCGGACGACGACGGCGTCGGCGACCTGGTAATCACCATGCTGGAGAAGGACCCGGTGGTGCCGATGATTCGCTATCGCACCGGGGATCGGGTGCGCTGGGTGCGCGACGATGAGCGCGCGGCGCTCTCGACGGCAACGGCGCAGGCCCTGGCCCGCCAACCTTTTCCCACGCTCGCCGTGCTTGGACGGGCCCGGGACCAGGTCACGGCCGATTGGCACGTGGATCAGTTCAAGGCGCTGCTGTACCGCGACCCCGCGC
This sequence comes from Chromatocurvus sp., assembly GCA_046260215.1. Taxonomy (GTDB): domain Bacteria; phylum Pseudomonadota; class Gammaproteobacteria; order Pseudomonadales; family Halieaceae; genus Chromatocurvus. The sequence continues at coordinate 2,579 of JBHEPQ010000326.1, read as the reverse complement.
TCGCCGCGTGTTTTTCGGGGGCCTTTCGGCTGCAGCCCCAGGCTGAGGGGCTTGCTGTGGACATACAGCTATCGGCGGACTGCGAGCGCGACCCTGCGGCGGTGAGCGAGGCCCTGGCCACGCTGGTGGCGGCGTCGGCAGACGCCCGGGCGGTGCCGGTGCCCCGGGTGCGTTGTTATGCCTGGCAGGATTTTCCCCACGGCATGAGTCTCGATTACGAGCGCAAGTTCCGCTACGCCCCCCGCGTATGAGCGTATCCGCCAGCAGTAGACCGCCGCCACTGTTGCGCCAGCGCTGGCAGGCAGCCGCCAACGCGGCGCTGCTCGCCCTGCGCAACCTGCGCCGCCAGTTTCGTCGCAGTCTCGCTTCTTTGTTATCGATTGGTTTCGGCGTCGCCGCATTGCTGGTGGCAAGTGCCTACACCGAGGCCCTGTTCGTGGAATTTCGCGAGGCGACCATTCAGTCGCAGTTCGGACACCTGCAGGTGACCCGTCCTGGCTTCCAGCAGCGTGGGCGCAGTGATCCCTGGGCCTATCTCTTGCCCGCCGATCAGTCTTCGCTGCGCACGCTGCTGCCAGCAGGCGCCAGGCTGGCGCCGCGCCTGCTGATTAACGGCCTGGCCAGCCATGGCGATCTCACACTGCCTTTCATGGCTGAGGCGATTGATCCGGCAGTCGATATGCGTGACGACAGCGCTCTGGACATCCTGGAGGGTGAGCGCATGCAGCCGGATGTTGCCGAGCAGGTGTTGCTCGGCCAGGGGCTGGCCCGGCAGCTGAATGTCGGTGTGGGAGACCTGGTGGTACTGCTCACCAATACCCCCGACGGCCAGCTGGCGGCGGCGGAGGCGCCGGTGGTCGGTGTGTTCGCCTCTATCAGTGATGCGTTCGACGACGCGGCCCTGTACATGCCTCTGGCGCTCGGCTACCAGCTAACGCATCAGCAGGGCGCGCACGCCTGGCTGGTGTTTCTGGACGATACCGGCGCGACCGATACCGCGCTGCAGGGTCTGCGAAGTGCGCTACCGGAAGAGTTCGACGTCCAGCCCTGGCACAGTCTGGCGGAGTTCTACCGCCGCGCCGCGGCCTTGTTCGATCAGCAGCTGGCCATGGTCAAGGGGATCGTCGTGGTGATCATCCTGCTGGGTATTGGCAACACCATGATGATGAGCGTGCTGGAGCGCACCGGCGAAATCGGCACCATGATGGCGCTTGGGGCGCGCCGCGCCGCCGTGCTTCGGGGTTTTTTACTGGAGGGCGCCCTGCTGGGGCTGCTGGGTGCGTTTGTCGGAGTGCTGGCGGCCCTGGCGCTGGCGGCGATCCTGGAGGCCTTCGCCATCGACATGCCACCGCCTCCAGGCTTCACCCGAGGCTATCTTGCGGCTTTGCGTTTCACTCCGGGGATGGTCACTGAAACAGTGCTGCTCGCGGTGCTGACCACCACTCTGGCGGCGTTCTATCCGGCCCTGCGTGCGTCGCGCATGGTCATCGTCGACGCACTGCGAGCCTTGCGATGAGGGGGCGCGTCGTGCCCGAGTTGCTGACCCTCGCTGCGCGCAATGTGCTTCGCCAGCGCGGCCGGACCGCGATGACCGTTCTGGCGATCACGCTTGGCGTCACGGCGCTGGTACTCAGCGGCGGCTTTATCAAGGACACCGTGGATGAACTGGCGGACTCCATGATCTATTCCCAGTCCGGTCATCTGCAGGTGAGCCGTGAGGGCTACCGGGATCAGGGCGGTCGCGATCTGTTTGCCTGGCAGCTGCCTGCGCCAGAGGCCCTGCGAGAGCAGCTTAGAGCAGTGCCCGAGGTAGAGGATGTGCTGCTACGGCTGGTGTTTTCCGGCCTGCTCAACAACGGTCGTACCGACTGGGCGGTGATTGCCGAGGGCGTGGAGCCGGCCCGTGAGGTGGCGCTGGGCAGCTATATCACCATCCACCAGGGGCGGCAGCTGGCGGCCGACGATCACTACGCGGTGCTGCTGGGGGCCGGCGTGGCCGAGGCGCTGGATGTCGCGCCGGGGGACTGGGTAGACCTGATGACCAACACCCCCGACGGCGCGGTGAACCTGCTGGAATTCGAAGTGGTGGGCACCTTCCAGACCTTCGCTAAGGAATACGACGCCCGCGCCCTGCGCCTGCCGCTGCCGGCAGCCACAGAGTTGCTCGGCAGCGATGGCGCCCACCTGGCGGTACTGCGCCTCGCGCGAACGGAGGATACCGCCGCCGTCGCCGCGCAGCTGCGCAAGCGTCTGCCGCAGGACACCTACGAGCTGCGTGACTGGCGCCAGCTGAATCCCTTCTATGAGCAGACGGTCACGCTATACCAGCAGCAATTTGGCTTCCTGGTGCTGGTGATCCTGCTGATGATTGCCCTCAGCGTGGGCAATGCGATCAATATGAGCGTGCACGAACGCGCAGGCGAATTGGGCACGCTGCTGGCCTGCGGCGCCCGCCAGCGGCATGTGTTCCGCCTGATTGTGCTGGAGAGTCTGTTGCTGGGTCTTCTTGGCGGCTCATTCGGGGTGCTGCTGGGTAACCTGCTGGCACTCGCTATTTCGGCCGTGGGTATTCCTATGCC
>JBHEPQ010000283.1:0-7982 GCA_046260215.1 Chromatocurvus sp. | reverse complement strand
GTTACGGCCTGTATCAGCGTGCAGTGCTGCGCTGCTATATTTTGTTTTTTTACCCTACCGTCGATATGCTTCCAATTCCTGAACAAAATCTGGCACGGCAAGGAAACCCCAGAAATCATGAAAACACGAGCAGCAGTCGCTTTTGGAGCAGGACAACCCCTGGAGATTTGTGAGGTCGATCTTGAGGGACCGCGTCAGGGCGAGGTTCTGGTGGAGATGAAGGCGACCGGCGTGTGCCATACCGATGCGTTCACCCTGTCGGGAGACGACCCCGAGGGCGCTTTTCCGACGATTCTCGGACACGAGGGTGCCGGCGTAGTGGTCGAGGTTGGCGAGGGCGTCAAATCCCTGCAGGCCGGTGACCACGTCATTCCGTTGTACACACCGGAATGTCGGGAATGCGACTACTGCCTGCACCCGCGTACCAATCTCTGTCAGGCGATACGCGACACTCAGGGCCGGGGCGTGATGCCCGACGGCAGCTCGCGCTTCTCGCTGGACGGCAAGCCACTGCGGCACTATATGGGCTGTTCCACCTTTGCCAATTATTCCGTCTTGCCCGAAATCGCACTGGCAAAAGTTCGCCGGGATGCGCCTTTCGATAAGATCTGCTACATCGGCTGCGGCGTTACCACCGGTATTGGCGCGGTCGCTTTCACGATGGGCGTGGAGGCGGGCGCCACGGTTGCCGTTTTCGGCCTCGGCGGTATTGGCCTGAATGTTTTGCAGGGCGCGCGCATGGTCGGTGCCTCGCGCATCATCGGTATCGACCTGAATCCGGCCAGGGAGGCGCTTGGCAGGCAGTTCGGTATGACGGATTTCGTCAACCCACACGACGTGGATGACCTTGTGCAGCACCTGATCGAGATGACCGGCGGGGGCGTGGATTACAGCTTCGAATGCATCGGCAATGTGCAGGTGATGCGCCAGGCGCTGGAGTGCGCTCACAAGGGCTGGGGCCAGAGCTGCATCATCGGGGTCGCCGGCGCCGGACAGGAGATTTCGACCCGGCCCTTTCAGCTGGTCACCGGTCGCAGCTGGCGCGGCACGGCGTTCGGCGGCGCCCGCGGGCGCACTGACGTCCCGAAAATAGTTGACTGGTACATGGACGGACGCATCAATATCGACGATCTTATTACTCACACCATGCCACTGGACGATATCAACAGGGCGTTTGATCTGATGCATGCGGGCGAGAGCATCCGTTCCGTCATACAGTACTGAACCGGGGCCGGCCAGTCCGGACCCTTCGCGCGCAGGGGGCACCCAGGCATGGGGCTTAAGATTGATCGTAGCGACTTCTCAGAGCAGGATTTCACGATGTTCCAGACGGCGCTCGAGGGGGACCTGGCCGACCTGACGCAGCTTTTGAATACCCCGTCATTCGGCGAGGGGCCGTCGTCCCTGGGTGCCGAGCTTGAAATGTATCTTGTGGATCACGCGGGTCGACCGCTGCACGCCAACCAGGCCATTCATAGCGCAGCTCGAGACCCCCAGCTGACGCTGGAACTGAATCGCTACAACCTCGAGTACAACCTGTCACCGCAGCGCATGGATGCCTCGGGTTTTACTCGCACAGAGGAGGAAATCGTCGGCCGCCTGAGGGATTTGCGCGAGCTCGCCGCGATGCACGGCGGGCACGTCGTACCCATCGGCATCCTGCCGACGCTGAGGCAGAGCGACTTCGGTGCCGACTGCGTTACCGACCTGCCGCGGTACCACGCTCTGGTAAAACAGCTTATTGAACGCCGCGGCAGCGATTTCTGCATTGATATCGATGGCGCGGACCCGCTGCGTCTCGATATGGCGGACATTACGCTGGAAGGCGCCAATACTAGCTTTCAGGTTCATTACCGGGTCGCTCCCCGGGCGTTTGCCGATACCTTCAACGCGCTGCAGCTGGCGACGCCCCTGGCCCTGGCGATCGGGGCGAATTCGCCGACGCTGTTCGGGCATTCCCTCTGGCGCGAGACCCGGATTCCCCTCTTCAAGCAGTCCATCGATATCCGCCAGCGCGACCGTTATTCCTGGAGTGAGCCGGCGCGGGTGAATTTCGGTCGTGGCTGGGTGCGACGTGGGGCTTTCGAGCTGTTTGAAGAGGCAGTGCGTCTCTATCATCCTCTGATTCCGATTTGTACAGACGACGTACCCACGGCGGGCAATGCCGCGCCGGCCCTGCAGGCGTTACGCCTGCATCTGAGTACCGTCTGGCTCTGGAACCGGCCAGTGTACGACCCGGTGGATGGTGGCCATCTGCGCATTGAAATGCGTGCGCTCCCGGCTGGTCCGACCGCCGTTGACATGGTCGCGAATGCGGCCTTCCTGATCGGTCTGGCCGAGGGTCTGCGCGGCGGGATCAACCGGCTCCTGCCTGCAATCCCGTTCCATATTGCCGAATACAACTTCTACCGTGCTGCGCAGCACGGTCTGCAGGCAAAGCTGGTGTGGCCGCGACACGACCAGTACCGTCTTCGGGAGCAGCCGGTGGTCGAGATCATCGCCTCGCTTCTGCCGGTAGCGCGCGAGGGGCTGGCATCGGTTGGCGTTGCCGCTGCCGAGGTCGACTATTATCTGGGAGTCATCGAGGCCCGGCTGCAGGCGCGGCGCACGGCCGCTGACTGGCAGCTGGAGACCTGGCGACGACTGGAGAAAAATGGCAGCTCACATCAGGCCCTGCACGCCATGCTTGATCTCTTCATGCAATACAGCGAGGCCAATCGCCCCGTCGCAGAGTGGCCCCTACCGTGACCCACCGATTCACGTTCCTGCGAAACCCGGGGGCAGAGGCGCTTGCACCGGACCCTGAAAGTCTGCTGTTACGACACCGCGGGCCGCTGTGTATCAGAGTGGATGGCAGGGACAGCTCCCGCTGCCGGGCGCTGGTGACTCTGCTGCACGGGAATGAGCCTTCCGGCCTGCGCGCGCTCTGGCACTGGCTGCGCACTGGGGAACAGCCGGCGGTCACTATGCTGCTGGTGGTGGCATCAGTGACGGCGGCGCTTTACGAGCCGCGCTTTTCGCATCGCATGCTGCCTCGGGCGCGGGATCTCAACCGCTGTTTCCGCGCTCCCTTCGATGATGAGCAGGGGCGGCTCGCGCAGGAGATTCTGGCCCTGCTTCAACTTCACGACCCAGAGGCGGTCGTAGATATGCACAATACTTCCGGTCGCGGGCCTGATTTTGCGGTGGTTGCGTTCGATGATTCTCGTCACGACGCTGTAGCGGCCCTGTTCACCCAGCGTCTGGTGGTCTGCCCGCTGGATCTTGGCGCATTGATGGAAACCAGCACTGATGCCTGCCCCGTCGTCACGATAGAGGTTGGGGGACGCGAGGATCCCGTTGCAGACCGCATTGCGCTGGCCGGGATACAGGGTTTTGCGCGGACAGATTCTCTTCAGCCGCGGCATCCGGATACATCGCGCCTGGAAAAACTTCATGCGCCGTTGCGGCTTGAGCTTCGCGATGGCGTCACGCTGACGTATGCCGGGTCATCGCAGCAGGGTTACGATGTGACGCTGAACCCGGTCATCGAGCATCATAATTTTGGCACCGTCACCGTGGACACACCATTGGGGTGGACAAGTGCCGATCCGAGGCAGCTCTTTCGGGCAAGGGATGCCAGCGGCCTGTGTGCGGTGAGGCAAATGTTGCGCGTTGTCGATGGCAGGCTTTATCCGGCGCAGTCACTGATCCTGTTTATGATTACCACGCATGCGGGCATCGCTGAGAGTGATTGTCTGTTCTACGCCGTGGCGGCGGATGGCAGTCCCGTGCTGGGCCAGTCCACGCTGTAGTGGCCAAGACAGAACGCTCGCCAGAGGTTTCCCTGTTACGACCTGTCGCTTTATCATGCAGGTTGCTGTCTGTCGCGCAGATAAGACGGATTTCTGACCGTTTACGCCCTTGCATTTGCCATTGGGAACACTGACTATACATACAGTAGTTCGGAGGTCTGGTAGTAGCACTGCTTTTGCCGCGCCGTGACAATCTACCGCTGCTGAGGACGGGCCGACTTGAATCATACATCGCACGCATGGGAGAGAGATTATGGATCCGAATAAAGAAAAGGCACTGCAGGCGGCACTCGGGCAGATAGACCGCCAGTTCGGCAAGGGCACGGTGATGCGTATGGGAGACACCGAGCGCGTTGCTATCCCTTCAATCTCCACCGGCTCTCTGGGTCTGGACGTTGCGTTGGGTATCGGCGGTATGCCGCGTGGCCGTATCTGTGAGATATACGGCCCGGAATCCTCCGGTAAAACCACGCTGACGCTGCAGGTAATTGCGGAGGCGCAAAAAGCCGGTGGCACGGCGGCATTTATCGATGCGGAGCATGCTCTCGATCCCTCCTACGCCGAGAAGCTGGGCGTTCAGGTGGACGACCTGATCGTTTCCCAGCCCGATACCGGCGAACAGGCCTTGGAGGTTGCCGAGATGCTTGTGCGCTCGGGGGCTATTGAGGTGCTGGTGGTGGATTCGGTCGCTGCACTGACACCCAAGGCGGAAATCGAGGGAGAGATGGGCGACAGCCATGTCGGCCTTCAGGCCAGGCTGCTCAGTCAGGCGATGCGCAAGTTGACTGCCACCATCAAGCAGACCAATTGTATGGTGATTTTCATTAACCAGATCCGCATGAAAATTGGTGTCATGTTCGGCTCACCGGAGACAACCACGGGCGGTAATGCGCTCAAGTTCTATTCATCGGTACGTCTTGACATCCGCCGGATCGGTGCAGTCAAGGAGGGAGACGAAATAGTGGGCAACGAGACCCGTGTCAAGGTGGTCAAGAACAAGGTTGCGCCCCCGTTCAAGCAGGCTGAGTTCCAGATTATGTACGGCTCGGGCATCAATCGTATGGCCGAGATTGTCGATTGGGGGGTCAAGTTGAACCTGGTTGAAAAATCCGGTGCATGGTATTCCTACAAAGGTGACAAAATCGGTCAGGGCAAATCGAATGCCTCGAAATTTCTCAGTGATAATCCCGCGCTTGCGAGCGAAATCGAGAGTCTGATTCGGGGGGAAGTGCTGGACATCAGGCCGCCAAAGAAGGCCGATGAGGTTGTTGCCGAGGACGCCCCGGCGGAAGCTGACGACAACTGATGTGGTTTTCAGGCGCCGGGCACCCCCGATCCCACTCTCACGCCCGGCGCCTTTTTTTTAACGCATGAATCCTTCAGAGGACAGATCCGGGACAACGGTCGTGGATGCACGCGAATCCGCCGATACTGCGACGCCGGCACAGGTGCGTCGCGCTGCGATGGATCTGCTTGCGCGGCGCGAGCATTCCCTGCTTGAGCTGGAGCGCAAGCTGCAGCGGCGCTTCCCCCGCGATTTGATTCAGGCATCGCTTGAAAAGCTTGCCGCCGAGGGGCTGCAGAGCAATGAGCGATTTGCTGAGAGCTATGTGCGGCAGCGTGCTGGCCGAGGCTATGGCCCGTTGCGTATTCGCGGTGAGCTGCAGGAACGGGGCATAGATGACACCCAGGCCGGGGATGCCCTTGCAGACAGTGGCTTTGATTGGCGGGGCGTTGCGCAACAGGCATTGGCAAAGAAGTTCAATGTCGACTCAGGGTCGTCACTGTCCCTGGCTGAAAAAGCTCGCCTATTGCGTTTTGCAGCCTACAGGGGTTTCAGCCGCGATCACTTGCCACATTGGTTGCGCTGACAGGCGCAAGCGCTGCGCTGTCAGGGCTTCAGCAGGGCGTCGCGCAGCGCGCGGGCCTTGTTACGCAACTGACGTACGTTGTCGGGTCCGGTGCGCAGCAGTTGCTTTTGCAGCGACGACAACGACTCCAGTTCCTCGCGCGCATAGGCCCATACAGCCTCGCTTCGCTCCACCGCTACCGGTCCGTCAATCACCGGAGTAGCGAGAATTTCGTCCAATGCAGAAATCAGGGCATTATCCATCTCATCCGGCGCGTAACCCAATGCCCCATAAGCGTCTTCCAGCAAGGGTCGAAACGTCTGAAATGCGTCAACCAATGGCGGGATCGGCGTGTCAACCAGCGAAGAAACCATGCGGTCGTAACGGCGGTAACTCTCGGGATCAATCAGGGTAATGCCGTTTTCTTTGCTGACCTTGAAGGCATCCGTGGGTCGGGACAGATTCAGTAACTTATCGGGAACCAGTCCGCGACGCACCAGATCGATAGCGGCTGCTCCGCGCTCAACCAGATTACTGTTGCCAAGAACGGACTGCGGGATGCCACGGGGCATATCCCCCGAGATTTTTTCCCGCAGGCGGGCATCGCTGTTGGTGAGTGTTAGCGGCGGTTCAACAGTGTCGTCCATGGCGTCTGAAGCTGATTCGCCATCGCCCTCCGGGCTGGCGGGCGCGTCGGGCGCATTCACTGGCGCCGCATCAGCCGCCCCGGCTGACTCAGCGGGTGCTGGAATGTCCGGGGCAACAGGAGTGGTGGGCTCTGCGTCAGGGCTCTGCGCCGATGGTGTTTCTACAGCGCTGGACTCCGTAGAGGTGTCCGTGTCATCGCGAAGCATGAGCCACGCAAAGACGGCGAGTATGACAACGGAGATTGCCGTCACGATGGTCTGGGTTGATTTGTTTTGTGGTGTCTTTTCCTGACTCAGACGCCGATTCCGGTCTGCCTGCATGTTAACCTCCCTAGGTCCTGTCTGGACCCTACATTGCCAAAGGTAACAAAAACTCTGGCGGCAGGCACTCGCTACGTGATGTTACGTGGATGTCGGGCCCAGGACCTGAGGCGGTACGCCCGGCTTGGCATAAGCCATGGTCTTGACGGGTTTCGCGGTAAAGTACGTGTCGAGTCCAGAAAGCGCCACCGTTCCGGCGCGGGCGAGGTCCAGCCTGCCATCGGAATCGACAGAGTCATCCGGGAGCTCAAGCAGCTCGATTTCGCCGATGACCAGATTGGTGCCGTTGATCTGCAGCACCTGATGTTCGCGCAGCCGTAGACCCATGCGTATCCTGGACTCGTCCACGAACGGTGCCGGAAAGCTCTCGTGCCAGAGGGCCGTCAATCCAGTGGCTTCAAATTCGGAGACTTCCCTGGGATAGCGCGCTGCGGTCTGGTGTGCAGCTTCGATAAAGTGCTCACCCACATGATTAATCGTGTAATACCCCGTTTCAAGAATGTTGTCGAGTGTGTGCCGATCAACGGGGTCGGGGCGGATGATCATGCCGATGAGCGGGGGCCTCGAGCCGAGATGGACGACGGAACTTACGATAGCGAGGTTGCAATGCCCTCTGCCATCTGCGGTGCCTACAAGGTTAGCCGGCTTGAATCCTGTTACCGCATTTATCAGCGCCGCGTTGTAGCGGCGCTCCAGTGCCGCGATCGTATCGGGATTCAGCCGCATGGGCGATCGCCTTCATCGACGCGGGCGCGACAGGCCTGTGCCTGGGGGCTGCCGTACAATCGTCGATACCGCCAGCGTGCCCACGGCCGGTAAACCGCGTCGACAATAACCCGGACCAGAGGCCATCGCAGCCAGCGCCACAGCCAGCCGTGCCGGGTGTGCTGCCACGCGGCGACGTTGGCATCGGCACCGATCAGCCAGTGTCCGTCGGCGGTTCGCAGATGCAGGGTCTGCAGGAGCACATCGTGCTCCGGCAGGCCGGTCTCGTCTTCGAGTGCATGAATATCCTGCAGTGCCAGCGTGCCCTGCTGCAATCGCGCCAGTCGCTGTATCTCGCCGGCGCAAAGACCGCAGCGACCATCATAGAAAAGTGTTGCCTTCATTGCGGATCCTGTCCTCTGCCCTGTGATGATGGAGCACACTCTTTCTCGTCGTTTTCGCAGCTGTTGATTCCGAGTACGGACCACAGGTAGCAGCGCGAGAAAAAGAAATTCATTGTGAACGCCGAGGCCACGAGTAGCGCAATCGGCGTAAAAACGTCATGGCTGTCCCGGAACGCGGCCCAGAGGAGAAGCACGATAGCGCCAGCCAGGCGCAGGACACGCTCGGTAGTGCCCAGGTTGCGATCGATCATAGCGGTAACC
>JBHEPQ010000262.1:0-18297 GCA_046260215.1 Chromatocurvus sp. | reverse complement strand
CGTCAGGTGTCACCCGTCTGGTGTTCAGTTCCTCGGCGACCGTCTACGGCGACCCCGCCAGCGTTCCGATCAGGGAGGATTTCCCGTTGTCTGCGACCAATCCCTATGGACGCAGCAAGCTGATGATCGAGGAAATTCTCGGCGATCTGTGTCTGGCGGAGCCGCACTGGAAGATTGCCCTGTTGCGCTATTTCAACCCGGTAGGGGCCCACGTTAGCGGGCTGATTGGCGAGGATCCCCGAGGTACACCCAATAACCTGATGCCGTATATCGCCCAGGTGGCGGTGGGCAGACTGCCGCGGCTGTCGATCTTCGGTGGAGATTATCCCACCGCAGATGGCACAGGCGTGCGTGATTACATCCACGTTACCGACCTTGCGCGCGGACACGTCGCCGCTCTGGCGGCCCTCGATCAACGCACGGACACCGGCCCCCTGGTTGTCAACCTCGGTACCGGTCGCGGGTACTCGGTGCTCGAGACCGTCAGGGCTTTCGAGGCGGCGTCCGGCCGCCCGATACCCTTTTCTATTGTCGACCGCAGGCCGGGTGACGTTGCGTCATGCTACGCCGACCCCGCCTTTGCCGAAGAATCCCTGGGATGGCGTGCCGAGCTGGGACTGCGTCGCATGTGTGAGGACGCCTGGCGCTGGCAGCAGGGTAACCCCGAGGGCTACCCTGGATAACCCGGTCAGCGTTGCTCTTCAAGCAGCTGTCGCGTCTGGGTGTCCTCGGCGATTGCCTCGGTCGAAAACAGGGCATGTCGCCATTGCCGCTTGCGGAAAAGCTCGGTCTGGCTGTCGAAATAGGTCGAACCCGGGTCACCGGACTGACCATATGTCAGGAGCACCTCGGCCCGGGGTCCCTGTTCTTCGAACACCAGGCCCAGGATAAAGCTGCTGCCATGCACCGCCGTATAGCCATTCTGCATCAGCAGCGTACTGCCCTCGACGGGTTCCGCTTCTGCGGGTGCCAGTGGGTGATCTGGAGTTCCCGAAAGAATCAGATTGGTGACGCCCTCGCGCCGGTTGCCGCCGTGTACCGGTGTTTCCCGCCCGGAAAACCGGGCGAACTGGGTATCGCCCAGGGTGCTGTCCAGAGGTAGCCCGGCTGTCTCGAGGACCCCTGCCGCCGCGGCCAGAGCCTTCCGTGCCGTCTGCAGGCCTGCAAGACCGCCGGGTGATGACAGGGGTTGCAGCGGATTGAAAGCCTCGGCAAAAAGCTCCCCCTCGCGCAGCGTCTCCTGATAATCGAACTGCGCCAGCCACTCCCGGAACAGCACCGCACCGCGGCTGTTTTCGTTCATGTGGCCATCAAACGCATCGAGCACGGCGCAGGCCTGTGCAACGTCAACCGACTCGTTTGCTATCGTCACCTCGGTGGTTTCTGCGCAGGCACGCTGCAGATCGGCCAGCAGCAGGTCGGCGGTGAAACTGCGGTTTGCCAGCAGCGCTGCCTGTGTCTCCTTCAGGCTGAATTTTCCGTCTGCCCCCGCGTAAGAGTAGGGGGAGTCCGCTGTGAGAATCGACCCATTCATGCGCGTGCGCACGCTGCGCGGCGTCTCTGTGGGCCCATAAAGCGGGGAATAACCGGACAGCGGATGCTCGACATTGCTAAGCCAGTAGCTGTCGTTACTGTTGAACACGTAGTCCGGGCGCTCCAGTCCTGGCCTGCTCTGGAAGGGCGTTGTTCCGGGAATACGAACGGTTTCATCCTCTATCCAGTCGTTGCGGCTGTCACTCCCGTCTAGCAGCATGATGCCGCGATCAGTGTAGAGTTTCTGCGTCAGTGCGTCCTCCTCACGCTGTTTCCTCCAGCCCGCCAGTGCGGCGTCGCTCAGATGCCCGACCGTGGAGTTGTCGAGGTACACCGCGCGGCCATCGGCGCTGGCGGCGATGGTATTCACCCAGGGCAGGGCGTTCCATGTCCTGTGTGCGTCAATGAAGGCGTCCATGCCGTCGGCACTGTTCATGGCCTTCCACTGCGGCAGCAGGTAGTGATTGTCGCGATTGGCATCCCGCGCGGTGAAAGCATGTGTCTCTGTCCAGGGCATGCCGGGCATGGTCAGAATGGGGCCGTGATGCGAAAAGTACAGCGTGTGTTGCGTGTGTGTGACGTTACCATCGGCTCCCAGAACCGGGACGTCGACAGTCTCACGGCGCATTTTTCGCACTTCACCGTCGACCAGGTAGCTGGTCGGGTCATCGGGCGCCAGCTTGAGTCGGTAGTAAACCAGGCGCTGGCTGTCGGACACGGTGTGGCTCCAGCCAACCGATTTATTGAAACCGATGGCGACGCCGGGCGCGCCGAGCAGATGCACGCCATACACGTCGAGCCTGCCGGGAATCGTCAGGTGCTTTTCCCAGAATCGCAGAGCGCCATACCAGGGGTAGTGCGGGTTGCCGATGAGCAGGCCATTGCCGTTCTCAGTTCGTTCGCTGCCCAGGGCCCAGGCATTCGATCCCATGCCGTCAAGATTGACTGCCTGCCAGGCGCTGGCTACCTGCTGTTCGGGCACGTGAAGATCCCGGCGCGCTGCAACGTCTGCACCGGGTGGTGATGCCGCGGCCACCGCCCCCGCCATGCGTGGTAGCGTCTGCGCGACCAGTACCATACGCGCCATCAGGTCGCTGGCACTGATTTCTCCTATCCATGGCGCATCCGCGCACCAGGCCGTGTCGCTGACGCCCCCTGTATCCCGCAGGTAACGGTTGAAGCCCGCTGCGTAGCCGCCAAGCCAGTCCCTGTCCTCATCGGTCTGGGCGGCAAGCGCCGTGACGGTCTGGCCCGCAATGTCCATCGCCTGCACAAGCGCATCCTGGATCAGGTGCGCGTTATCCTCCCCTGGGCCCAGGTAGCGGGCGAGTTCACCACGGGCCTGGAGCACACTGTGCAGAATATTGCAGGCGTGATCTTCTGCCGCGGCAAAACCCTCGCCGTATCCCAGACCGGCGAAATCATCAGCGGTAATGTGCGCCACGCCGTGGCTGGTACGGACAAGTTCGGCCCTGTAGTCCGCCGAATCCGTCCCCGTGGCCCACTGCTGTACGCGTCGCTCCAGCAGGTGCAGGGGCAGTGAACCAGCGCCCAGAACTGCGTCGTGAAAACCGCGAATGTCAAACGCATCACCCATGCCGGCCCGGGCTTCGGCGCGAAGCTCAAGTATCCTTAGCATTCCGATCTTGTAGGAGGTGGCCTGTCCGGGCCATGCAATGTAACGACGTATCTCCGAGCGCACCTTGCCCTCAGGGAGAGCCGAGTTGTCGAGCATATATTGCACGGCCTGTTCCTGACTCCAGCCCAGATGGTGCAGGCCGGTGTCCACGACCAGGCGGATGGCGCGGAATATTTCTGCGGTCAGCCGGCCGAAGTCGCTGTAGGGATCGGTGACCAGACCCATTTCCGCGGCGACTTTTTCCGCGTACAGGGCCCAGCCCTCGCCGTAGGCGGAATACCACAGGTTGCGTCGGAAACGAGGCAGGTTCTCGTTTTCCTGGGCAATCGATATCTGCATGTGGTGGCCGGGATTACCCTCGTGGTAGGCCGTGGTCTGCAGGTCGATCAGGTTGTTCGACTGCATGTCGGAAAGATGAAGGTAGTACACCCCTGGCCGGTCACCGTCGGGTGTGCCGTTGACGTAGTGCGCGGCACCGCCGTCCCGCTCGCGGAATGGCTCTACCCGCCGCACGACGAGATCCGCCTCCGGTAGCAGACCGAAATAGTCCGGCAGCCTGGTCTCGATTTCCTCGAGATAGGCTTTTGTGTCGGCAATATATTGCTGCCGCCCTTCGGTCGTTCCCGGGTAGTAGAAACGCGGATCATCGCGCACGTGATTGAAAAATGCCTGCAGCGAGCCGTCGAAGCCGACGCGCTCGAGAATTCCGAGCATTGCGCCCTTCAATCTGGCAACTTCCGCCTTGCCGATCGCGTGGATCTCGTCCGCGCTCAGGTCAGTCGTTGTGTTGTAACGCAGGCGCTCGGCATAGAATGCCTCGCCACGGGGCAGGGCATGCACACCCTGAGCCTGCTCCGATGTCTGTTTCCTGTCATCGCGCAGCCAGGTAATGACGTCCTCATAGCCCGCGCGGAGTGGGCCCAGCAGTGCCGCCCTGACCCGTTCTTCATACCCGCGCGCTTCCCGGGCATTGATCACAGACGTCTGCAGCAGTGCATCGATCTTTTCCAGGGCGTCGCTCCACAGCGCGGAATCATCGCCGTCTTCGGTGAACGGTACTCCGCTGATAACGCGACCGGCCTGCTCGATCACAATGTCATAGGCAAAACCAGGCGCGCGGATGCCGCGGTCGGCCGCGGTCTTCGCCCGCTCAAGATTCTGCCGCATCGCGACACCGATGCCGTTCAGACGGCGGATGTAGGCCTCGAGGTCCGAGACGGTGTCGACGCGGTGATCGTTGATCATCAGCTTGGGCAGATCGACATGCGGGGCGTTGATCTGGGAAAGCACGTATCGATGGTCTGCAAAAGAGCGCCTGTCTTCTGCGCGCTGCAGGCGATATGCCCAGAAGTCATAGGACAGCGTGCCCTGTTCATCGAGGGCCGTGCGGTCGAATTGCCGGCGCATGCTGGCGACGCTTCTGCGCAGCCACTCCAGCTGCCGCTGCTGCCCCTCGTCGCTGTAGTCGTTCAGTCTGTCATACAGCTCCTTGCTGCCGAGGCTGGTGAGTTTCTCGGGCGTGAAGCGCAGTTCCTCGGCGTACTGTTCATCCAGCCATTGATGCAGACGCTGTGTCTCCGTTGTCGGCGCGTCGGCGTATGCCCATGACGTCGCAACCCAGGCGGCAGTGAACAGCAAGCTGCTTAAAATACGGTGCAGCGAGTTAAATGGAGGGGATAAGTGCATCTCGGTTTCCTCGTTTCAGATCAGCCTCAGTGTGCCAAGCCAGGTGAAAAGATGCACGCATTGTGCGCTTCCTCTACCATGACGGCTTTTTGAAGGTGGCTGCCTGATGTCTGATGGCATGACGCAAACGACGAGTCTGCACGAGGAACGTCTGCAGCACGCGATTGACGTTCTGAAAGAGACCGGAGCACGGCGTATTCTGGATCTCGGCTGTGGATCGGGAATGCTGCTCTACCGCCTGCTGGCCGAGGAGCAGTTCACGGAAGTACTGGGTGTAGAACAGTCGGGACTTTCCCTTGCGCAGGCGCGCCGGATGCTGGACTCCCACCTGAACGGTGCAAAGCCACGCCTGGCCCTGCTGCACGGTTCCTATGCCGTAAGCAATCAAAAGCTCGTGGGTTTTGACGCGGCGGCCATGATAGAAACCATAGAGCACGTTCCGCCGGGCGAGCTGTCCACGGTCGAGCGAGCGGTTTTCGCGAACTATCGCCCCGGGTACGTTTTCATGACCACCCCCAACAGTGAATACAACCCGCTGCTGGGCCTGCACGAGGGTGAATTTCGGGAAGAAGACCATAAGTTTGAATGGTCCCGCGCCCGCTTCAGGCTATGGGCGTCGGGCGTTGCCAGACGCAATGGCTATCGCGTCCACTTTTCAGGTGTCGGCGACCCGCATCCGGACCTGGGTTATCCAACGCAGACTGCGCTGTTCGAAAGGTTGGGCAGCGACGTCGAAGCTGCCTGATTGGCCGATTTCTATCGGGCTCAGACGTGCTCCAGCTCCTCTACGACAGCTCTTCTACTGCAGCTCTTCTATCAGTGCCGCAGTGAAATCGGTAGTGCTTGCAGAGCCGCCAAGATCGCCCGTGGTCTTGTCACCCCTGGCGATAACCCGACGCAGCGCGCCGCGGATGGATGCGGCTTCGTTTCCCATCTCCAGATAGTCGAGCATCTGACAGGCGGCGAGGATCACGGATGTCGGGTTGGCAATGTTCTTGCCGGCGATGTCTGGCGCACTGCCGTGCACGGCCTCGAAGACGGCACAATCGGTGCCGATATTCGCGCCGGGCGCCATGCCGAGGCCACCGACCAGACCGGCGCAGAGATCAGACAGAATGTCCCCGAACAGGTTGGTGGTGACGATGACGTCAAACTGCTGGGGATCCATGACCAGCTGCATGCAGGCATTATCCACGATCATCTCGACGGTCTCGATTTCGGGATAGCCAGCCGCGATTTCGCGCGCAACCCGAAGAAAAAGTCCTGATGTCGATTTCAGGATGTTCGCCTTGTGCACGACTGTGACCTTGCGCCGGCCCTCCCGTCGGGCGAGCTCGAAAGCGAAGCGGAGAATGCGCTCAGCGCCGCCGCGGCTGATCACGCTGAGTGCCTCGGCAAGCGTATCGTCGTCGGATACGGTCTGGCCGCGGCCCGAGTACATGCCTTCGGTATTTTCCCTGACCGTTATGATGTCGATATCCTCATAGCGTGCCCTGGTGCCGGCAAAGGAAATCACGGGACGCACATTGGCGTATAGCTGGAACTGCTGCCTCAGGCTCACGTTGATGGATGAAAAGCCCTTGCCGATCGGCGTCGTCAGCGGTCCCTTGAGCACGACCCTGTTGCGCTCGATCGCATCCAGGGTTTGCTGTGGCAGCAGTTCGCCGGTATTCTCCAGCGCTGTCAGCCCGCCTTCAACGTAATCGTAGGTAAACCCGCAGCCAGCGTGATCCAGCACCGCGATAGCGGCATCGACGATGCTGGGGCCGATGCCATCGCCCCGAATGACCGTGATACGCCTGTGGTTCATCTGCCGTCTCCGTAAAGCCCGCGAAAGGTCGGCATGGTATCCGAATCGGGCGCTGCTGGCACCTCTGCAAGCTTGTCTGCAAGCCGTCTGCAAGCTTGTCGAAGGCCAATAAATCCATAGAATGCGGGACGGGGAGTCAGGTTCGGCCCGCCGCGCGGCGGGAGTTCTCCTGACCTGAAGTAACGCAGGTGATGGTAAATGTTCAGGAAAAACCTTGCGTCGGCGCTGATGGTTCTGACCTTTGTGTTGTTACTTGCATTATGGCAGTGGCTTTCGAGTCAGGGCGAGCTGGATGCCGTTCGAATTGTCAGTGAACTTCGGCGTCACACACAGGCAATGACTCCCCTTGCCCTGGCCGCCTGCGTCATTCCCGTCTATCTCCTGTTGCTCCATCTGATGTTCCCACTGACAGTACTGGTGGCGGCGACCGGATTACTCTTCGGCCCCTGGGCCGGTTTTCTCTACGCGGGATTAGGCACGCTGGTATTCGCTGCGACATCCTTCTGGCTGGGTTCCATCATCGGTCCGAATGTTCTTTTCCGTCTCGGTGGCGAACGCCTCCATGATGTGTCGCGATACCTCGCGCAGCGCGGTGTGCGTGTTGTCTTTCTTCTCAGCCTGCTGCCGCTCGCGCCCTTTGCCCTCTCCAACATGCTGGCGGGTGCCTCGCACATCCGTTTTCGCGACTACATGCTGGGATCCGCGGCAGGCCTGCTGCCAGGCGTTGCCGTGGTCACGGTGCTGGGTGGGGAGCTTGGCGCCCTGCTGGAAAGCGGGGGGCAGCGTGAGATTCTGCTGTTCCTGTTGTTCGCGGTGGTGCTGCTGGCAGGATTTTTCGCCATTCGTGCCCGGGTCATGGCGCGCTACGGTATCGATGGCTCTTCTGAATGATAGCCTACCGGCCCGAGATAGATGGTCTGCGTGCGATTGCCGTGGTACCCATCGTCCTGTTCCACGCCGGCCTCGACTGGCTGTCGGGGGGCTATATCGGGGTCGATATCTTCTTTGTTATTTCTGGCTATCTGATCGGGTCGATCATTCTGGGCGATCTCGCCCGGGGTGAATTCAGCTTCAGTGACTTCTATCGTCGGCGTATGCGACGCATTCTGCCGGCTCTGCTGTTTACGGTTGCGGGTACGCTGGTCTGTGGTTATTTTTTCCTTTTGCCGCAGGAGTGGATGGATTCCGCGCAATCTGCGATTGCGGCGCTGTTCTTTATCCCGAACATCAAGTTCTGGCTGGCTTCAAGCACCTATTTTGGCCTTGATATCGCGACACAGCCCCTGCTTCACACCTGGTCCCTGGGTGTCGAGGAACAGTTCTACCTGGTGGTCCCCGCGCTGCTCGTTCTGTTGAGCCGATACTGCCGTGACGCTGCGCTGCCGGGATTTCTGGTTCTGCTGTGCGCGGCCTCCTTCTGGATCAACCTGCATTGGATGGAGATCGACAGCAAGTTCGCTTTTTACATGCTGCCGGCGCGCGCCTGGGAACTGTTTGCGGGGGTTCTGCTGGCGTGGTGGCTTCCGCGCCATGTTCCCGGCTGCCGCGTGGGTGCATGGCTGGCACTGGTCGGGGTGCTGCTTTGCCTCGCGCCCATGTTTCTGCTCGATGAGCAGTCACCGTTCCCCGGCGTGAATGCGCTATACCCCGTCGTCGGCGCGACCTTATTCATCCTTGGCGCCGGTGGCGCGCCGGGGTGTGCTGCCGCGCGATGGCTTGCGACCCGCCCTTTTGTTGCGGTTGGGCGCATCTCCTACTCGCTGTATCTGTGGCACTGGCCCGTGGTCGTCTATCTGGGACTCGTGCGTCCGGGAGAGGCGAACATCCTGCTGGCGCTGCTGCTTTCCGTGGTGCTCGCAAGCGGTTCCTATCACTACGTGGAGCGCCGTTATCGTCGCACCTCGGCCATTGGCGCCGGCGTCAGCCAGCCTCGGGTCCGGGAACTACAGGGCCTGATGGCCGCTTGCATGGTCGTTTGCGTCGTCGTGTTGCTCGCCCGGGGTCTTCCGGGACGCGTTCCGGAAACTGCCTGGCAGCTGGCGGGCGCGACGGCGAGCGGTGAGGACTATGGCGACTGTGAAGTGCTTGCGGGGGATGTGTCGCTGCAGGCCGTGCGCTGTCGCCTCGGAGCACCCCATGCAGCTGCCACGGTCGCGCTCTGGGGGGACTCCCACGCCAATGCGCTGGCGCCGGCCTTCGATACCGCCCTGCACCGGCTTGGGAGGGCGGGCTATCTGTATTTCGGTTCCGGGTGTCGGCCATTGCTGGAGGTGGCACGGCCCGGGCGCACACGCTGCCGGCGCTTCAATGCTGCGGTCGTGGATGATATTTCTGCAGCGCCTGATCTTGCGACAGTATATCTGGCGGGTTACTGGCGTCTGCCCTTGATGGGACAGGCCTATGACAATGCCGGTTTCCTGATCCGGGATTCGGCCTCGCGGGCGCTGTCACCCGCCGAGAATCGCGCAGTCTTCCGCCGCGGACTGGCGCGAACGCTTGACGCGCTGCCCGCGCGGCGGGTCGTTATGATCGAGGACATTCCGGAGGTCGGCTCACAGTTCGGAAAATCCGTGGGCAATCACTTTGTCCGGGAGCGGTGGCGGGGTATCAGGCGTAGCGGCGAGTACATGTTTACCCGGCGTGACGATGACGACTATCCCCAAGCGTTCAATTCCGTGCTGTCGTCTGCATTTCCCGAGCTCGAAATCCTGCGCCTGCAGGACGTTCTTTGCTCCGGCGATCAGTGTCCGCTTGTGGCTGATGGCAGGCTGCTGTATCACGACGGTGATCATCTGTCCGAGGCGGGGTCCTTGTTGCTGGCACCCGTGTTTCGTCGCGACCTTGAAAGTGACTAGGCGCGTTGCGTGGCGACCGCCCCGCTCATGCCGCCTGCCCCCACAGCACTCGTGAGGCCAGTGCGGCGCCCTCGACCATGGCGCCCAGCTTGGCATAGACGATGTCCTCGTCCACTGCGCCAAAGCCTGCGAAAGTCGAAAAGCCACAATCGGTGCCGGCTATCACCCGCTCGCGTCCGACGATATCCGCGAAACGCTGTATACGCTGGGCGACCAGGCGCGGGTGCTCGATAAAATTGGTGGTGGAGTCGATGACGCCCGGCACCAGAACCTTGTCCTCGGGGATGTCTGCTTGCCGGAAAACGTCCCACTCGTGGGCATGGCGCGGATTGGAAGACTCAAACAGCAAGGCCTGCGGCTTCGCCCGCAGCGCCACCGGCAGCACCAGTTCCATGGGCGCATCGTGGTGATGCGGCCCCTCATAATTCCCCCAGCACACGTGCAGCCGTACCTTTTCCGCCGGCACATTGCGCAGGGCCTCATTGAGCACGTCCACATGCAGATTGGCGAGCTTCGAGTATTCCTCTTCAGACTTGTCCTTGAACATCATATGTCGACCCAGGCCCAGGTCCGGGGAATCCAGCTGCAGGATAAAGCCCGCCTCGACGATGGCTTCGTACTCGGCTCGCATGGCCTCACCCAGAGCTTCAAGGTAGGCCTCGTGGCGAGCGTAATGGTGGTTGGGCTGGAACAGCGCAATCACTCCCGGAGAGGCGGCGTTCATAAAGCCCTCCGCCGGTTTGTGGGCGTCCACAGCGGCGCGAAAATTGGCTAAATCCTCTGCCAGCGGCGCACTGCTCTTTACCCGGATATCACCGACGCAGCAGGGACGACGATAGCTGGGGGTACCGCCGGAGCTGGCCTGGCGCTTCAGGAAACCGGGGAATTCCTGGAGGTCCGAGGGCGGATTGCGTTCGCTGTCGCCCTCAAAGCCTGTGATGCGGTCCTTGATGTAGGTGGCATAGCTGATCTTGTTCATCTCACCGTCGCTGACCACATCAACGCCAACCTGCACCTGCCTCGCAACCACCTCATCCACCGCGGCGGTGATGGTTCGCGCAAGCGCTTCGGGATCGAATGGCTGCTCATTTTCGCGCGCGAACACGCCCTCGGTCACGGCTGTGGATCGCGGCAGGCTTCCGACATGGGTGGTCAGGATTCGATCGCGGCTAGTGTGCATATTGCCCTCTCCAGGCGGTTGCGAGCCAGCGCGCAGGGGCGTGGTTCACAGCGTCGGGTTGTTGTCGTTTGGAAAAATGCCTGCGGTGCGTCACCACCACGAGTTCATGGTCGCTAAGTTTAGCAGCCATCGTGCGGTGTATGTCCACCGGGCGCAGAATGGCTTCGTCGCCACACAGCAGCTGTGCAGGGCACGCGATGGTGGCCGTGTTCCTGTTTACGGCGAGTTTACAGCGAGCGCAGGAAAATCAGCAGGGCGTCGCGATCGCGTGCCGGCAGCGCCAGTGCCGCATCGCGGGCGGCGCGCGCCTCACCGCCGTGCCATGCGATAGCCGAGAGCAGATCCCCGGCCCGACCGTCATGAAGCAGCCCGCGCTGCGGGTAACGATCCAGCATCAGCCCGATACCCCAGAGCGGCGGCGTGCGCCACTCGCGGATGGCCTCACCGTTCGAGGGTTCGCCCAGAGCTACGCCCATATCGTGTAAGAGCAAGTCGGAATAGGGCCATATCGCCTGGTTGGAGAGCGCCGGGTCGGGGTGGTCGCCGGTCATCAGCACCGGCACGTGGCAGCCGGCACAGCCAGTCCGGGAGAAGATACGCTCGCCACGGTGGACCTCAGGATCGTTGCGTCCGCGGCGAGCGGGAACCGCGAGACGCTCTATATAGCGTTCAATGCTGGTAAGCTGTTCCGCCGATACATGCACTGTCGTACCGGTGGCACTTTCTTCCGCGTACAGCGGCGTAGAGACATTCAGGTCGTCCATGAGCGCGGTCGCAATCTGTTGATACAGGTCGGGCTGCGTCGACTTCCAGCCGAAGCGGCCGACGGCCGTGCCGCCGGTGCTCAGAACCGGAACGCTTGCCAGCTTACCGCTGATGCCGTCGGCATTTTCATCAAGGGAGTCCGCCATGCGCTCGAGTGTGGCCGCCGATACGGCAGCGAGCAGGCCCCAGCCGAACAGCGGCGGGGCGATGCGGCCGGTCGCCGCACGGGCGGCTGGCGTAGATGCCGCCGTGGCTTCCACGTGGCAGTCGCTGCAGCGTGACACTACGTCGCCGGGTTGCGACTTATACCTTGTTAAGTGACCGCTCGTCCACGTCCGACGAAACAGGGCCTCGCCTTTGCGAGTGGCGACGTCATGCCCCAGCGGTAATTGCAGCAGGGTGTCCTGCGGCGCAGCGGGCGCAATGTTCACGGTCAATTCACTGCCGCCCGCGGCTAACGGTGGCGACTCAGACACTCCATGGCAGCCTGCGATAGCCAATGTCAGCAGCGCGCCGGCAACGCGAACCAGGGCGTCGTGGATTGCCATGCCGGTTTCCTGGCGAGTGGTCTCAGAAAAATCCCTCTTGCCCTAAAATTCAGGCCAGGAGCCTGCCCTGTGGCGCAAGGGAAACCTGCGTCAGGATTCGACGCTGAACGTACCCTTCATCGCGGCGCCATGCCCGGGATAGGTACAGATATAGGTATAGTCCCCGGACAGATCCTCAAGAGCGAAGGTGACGCGGGTTGACTCCCCGCCGCCGATTACCTCGGTGGCCGCGATAATCCGTTCATCGTCGGCCAGGTAATCTCCATCCAGACCTTTGGAGGCGCCGGCCCTGGCGATTTCCATGCCTGCGCCCTGTGGCACCAGAACCCAGTTGTGGCCCATCGCGTTTGCCGGCAGATTGCCCGTGTGCGAGAGCGTTATAGTGAATTCCGAGCAAGCGGCTGGCGCGGTGATCTGTGACACGCTGTATTGCAGATTGTCACCCACCTCAACGTCGAATTCGCAGCCAGTTGCCCCGCCGGCTGCTTCGCTGCTTTCGGTGCCGGCGGCGGCAGTCTCGTCCTGCGCAGTGTTTGCCCCGGCCTGGCTGCCGGTCTCCCTGGACGGCGCCGCCTGCGCAGACTCTGCCTGCATCGCCTGGGTGGTCTCTGCTGTCGTGTCGCTGGCTGCTTTTGAGTCAGGCTCATTGCCACCGCAGGCAGCCAGAGCAGAAAACGCTGCGATCGTGACCAGGTGGTGAGTTGGCATAGTCGTCCATGTCGCGTTTTTCATGGTGTCTCCTGTTGGTTGATTTCGATTATAATGCGATAATCGTAATGCAAACAAGTCGCATTAACAACAATTCATGTGCGTTTTACCGAATAGCGATCAAGCAGTGGTCACACCCGTCAGCTCGCAGGAGATCCAGCGTCATGTCTGAAACCCATCATTTTTTAAGCTTTCGCCGTCGTTACCCGATCCGGGGCCAACTGCGCAAGCGTCTGTGTGGTCCTTGTTATTCTCTCGGGCTTGCTCTCGGGCTTGCTCTCGGTCTTGCTCTAGCCGCAACGGTCGCTGCCGATGAATCGCGAGTTTCCGAACAGTCGACAACAGACCAGGCGCGTCGTTACACCTTCTCCTGGTTGTTCAGCGATGACACCGCGATGAAGCCACGCGGTGGCACCACAACAGGCCCGGGTGTCACGCTGGCCAATGTACCCAGCGCGGCATGGAAAACGCTGCAGGAAGAGGGTATCAACGCGCAGGAGCGAGACAGGCGCGCCATTCTCGCCATGGCTGGCGCCTACCGCACGACCTTTGACTTTATCGAAACGATCGGCTTTGCCGAGGACTATGAGCCCTCACGTCCTTACCAGTCCTGGGGCACGGAGTATGTCTACGTCGTCGAGGACAGTCCGGAATTCGTCAGCCTGCAGCATATTCTGGTAATGACCGTCGAACTTGAAGATGGAACGCTGTCCGACCCGATCGTGATGAAGCACTGGCGCCAGGACTGGACCTGGCAGGACCGTGACCTGCAGCAGTATGCGGGCCATAACACCTGGCGCCGACTACGGCTCAAGCCCAGTGAGGCGCGTGGGACCTGGAGCCAGGCCGTGTACCAGGTTGACGACTCACCGCGCTACGAAACCTATGGGCGCTGGCAGCACGAACCCGGCTATTCACACTGGGAAAGTGAAAACACCTTGCGCCCCCTGCCGCGGCGCGAATTCAGCGTGCGCGACGACTACCATGCGCTGGCGGGCAGCATGCGGATCTCGATCACGCCCAGCAGCTGGGTGATGGAAGAAGACGCGCTGAAAATGGTGATGGATGAACAGGGCGAGGTCCGGAACAATGATCCCTTTATTGCCCGCGAGGCCGGTATCAGCCGCTACCAGCACATCGTGGATTATGATTTTTCGGCCGGGGACGCCTACTGGGCCAGCACCGGTCCGTTCTGGGCTGAGGTGCGCGCCTACTGGGATCAACTCTACCGGGCCTCGGGCGGGTTTGGGCTTGAAACGTCGGTAGACGGCACGCCGCTGTATGCGGTTATATTCGACCTGGCGTCGCAATATTCGGGCGACGCCATGGATCGCGACGCCGTCAGGGCCGATCTGGAAGCGGCGCTCGAGCCCTATCTCAAGACGGAACTGGATGACGCCGGCTGAGTGTCGCAGAACGTCCCGGTTGCGGTGTCTGTTACCAGGGCTGAACCGGCGATGCCCGTCCAGGGGGGCGCGCTATTCAGCCGAGGACGACCAGTTCGCCGTCTGCCAGCAGGGCGATGCGATCGGCGACGCCTGCCGCCAGCATCGGGGTGGTAACGGCGGAGCCGGGGCGGCAAACGGCGGATGCACTCTACGCAGCGGCTGACGAGGCACTGTACCGGGCCAAGACCAGCGGCAAGGACCGCTTTGAGCTGGCGGCCGCCGCGTTCTGACGGCGGCGCTCCGTGCCCGAGCTGATACTGTTGCCGTCCATTGCCCTGGCGCTGGTCAGGGGGCTCCTGGCCATGGCTTTTAATCCCGCTTTCCACAACGCCGGCTGGGCGTGGCTCAAGCTGATTTCCGGGGTACTTGTCTTCGAGGGCACCCTGGTCTACGTGCAGGCGCCCATGCAGCGCGGGGACCTGCAGGCCGAAGATGCGCTGGCCACCGCTTCGCCTACTGAAGCTTAAGCCGCGCCCGCTGCTCGTAGGTCTTCATGAGCTTCCACAGCTGCCGGTCGTCACAGCCGGCATTGTCGGCGAGGGTATCGATCCGTGCCCGGCGCTCTTCGGCGCGCCGAGCCACTTCGGTAGCCGCGGCGCTCCTGTCGCTGAAGGCATCGCTGTCGAGTAGCTCTCCGATAGCCCGGCGTTCCATGACGGCCAGGTTATGGGCGAACTGCTGCTGCGCGGCCGGCTTCGCCTCGCCGCAGCGCGTCGTGGCCTGCTCCGCCGCGGCATACTGGGCGTGAATGTACCCCGGCTCCATCAGGTGCCGCTGCGTGTGCACGCCATAGGCCTCGAAGGCGATGTAGCCAAGCACGAAAAACCCGAAAAGAAGACCTGTCCCGCGGTCCATGCTGTCCCCGTTTGCGTCCGACATGCGCCCCAGTGTAAACCGCTGTCAGCGTGTTCGCGAAGTTTTGGCGGGAGGTCCGGCGGAGGGTTTGGCGGAGGGTCGTTGCTAGCCGGTGACGGCCTCGGCGCCGCGCAGCGGGCGCTCGCCAGCCCGGGCGCAGCGAGACGAAGCCTGCGGCTACCTGCTCTTGACTTTCCTGCTCGAGAAGAACAACCAGCGTCGGGATCGCCGGGTCGGCAGCTACCAGAACCGCATGAGCTTCCCCCTGGAGTTGGTTAGGCGCGTGTGCGAGGCCGTGGGCGACGGCTTCATTTCGGGCTCGATTTTTTGAGGTGACTGAACACATGAATTTGGTATCGTATTCACATTGGGGGAAATTGATGGGCATAAGCGCCCCGGTTTTCTTTAGGCTATTGAAATATATGGGGATATGGTACCGGAGGCCACAGCCTCGGCAGAATATCATGCAGTCGCAATTTGTCTTAAAACACCTATAAAAATAGGACATAAACGAATTCCGTTGTCTTAGCCTGTTTCATGCTTTATCGTCAAAGCTTATCTTTTATGTTGTTATAATAGTAGTAACTTTGTGTTTAGGTCCGGGTTTTGTGATTTGATGTTGTGACGGATGTGGTTGAGCAGCATTACCTATTGAATCTACAGGATATTTGGTTTCGTAGTTGGGTCCGGAACACCGATCCCTAAACCCACCGCGCTGGTTGAATTAGCTATTGGAAAGCTCTACGGTAATTCATCCGACCGCAAATCCTGTCGTTTATGCACCACTGCCAACACATGGGTATGATCCTCGCTGACTTGATACAGAATGCGGTAAGAGTATAGGTGCAGTTCCCGTATGTTCTCGTTGTTGATCTCCGGGACTACCTTACCGATGTGCGGCAGTTCCGAGAGGCGTGAGGTTTTATCAACAATGGCCTGTGTAACCTGCTTGGCGTAGTGCCGAGAATCCGCGGCAATAAAATCATGGATGTGTCGCAGGTCTGCCTTGGCGTGATCAGACCACGTTACCACCGCTCAATCTCATACTTGAGATCGCCCGCGGGTGTAAGGCGGCCTTGCTCAACATCTTCCTGGCCTTTACGCACTTTATCGAGGACGTACAGTTGGTACATGATCTCGTCCAGGTCGGCGGTATCGGGTAACTGACTGATGGTGTTCAAGGCATCCTGTTTGGCGGCGTGCATAATGTGTTCTCCTTTAAGCTTTTATCTCCGCCAGCTGGCTAGAAGGCCTGCTGCTGTATCACCAGGTTCAGCATATCACTGGTTCAGGTGATCCCGGAACACTGACGGTGCACTACCCGCGACTGTATGGCGGTGGTCTCTTCCAGATATTTGCGCGGACGGTGGAAGTGATTCTGATCAATTCGCTTCTTCTGCCTCAGGCAGCCGCGGGTGAAGCCCGTACGGCTGAATTGCGTGTGCATAGCCTTGCGGCCGGGCATCGGTGATGATTTCTTTGGCCGTGGCCACGTCGTCAAAGCAGGATGATCAGCGGGGCTGATATCCGTGATGTGGGGAGAGCCGTGATGTGTTATCGGACCAAAATTCTGATGTGTGTATTGTGGGTACCGGTTGGCCGGTATTTTATGTTGTTATCAATGTTGTTGTTGTTGATATTTTTAAGGTGAAGTTTATTGCGTAAAATATTGATTATATTAGTGTCATGGTACCGGAGGCCGGACTTGAACCGGCACGCCTTTTACGGCATCGGATTTTGAATCCGACGTGTCTACCAATTTCACCACTCCGGCATTGAGGGGGATCGCGGCAGGGGCGGGAGTATAGCAACCGCCCTACAAAGTGCAATCCGCAGCGCTTAACTTGTGCCGCAATACCCTGTATTCTTCGCGCCGTTCCGAGTAAGCGCCGGTCCCGTACCCGATTCAGCGAAAGGAGAGTTTGCAATGGCAATGACACTGGTCAAGAAAACAAACGAGTACAGCATCTACAAGCGCGGCGATGAGCGCTACGCCGTCAAGAATGCGCATAGCGCGCCGATAAACGGTGATGACAAGACGGCGATTCTGCTGCAGGAAGGCCTGATCGAAGCACCGAAGGCCAAGGCACCCGAGCCGGAGTCAGAGGCAGAAGGTGCCCCGGAGGCGGGTGATACGCCGACCGGGGAAGGCGATGCCTGAGGCGCCGGCGTGGGGTCCGTCGGCTCCGGCCGATTTGTAGTGCCCGCCCAACCAGACGATTCGATACCGTTTCATGCAACGCAGTGACTTTTACTACGAACTGCCGGATGAACTGATTGCGCAGCACCCCCTGGCAGAGCGGGTTGCCAGCCGACTGCTCTGCCTGAGCGGTGACTCCGGCGAGATTGTTCACCGCGGATTCCGCGATCTGCCCTCACTCCTGCGTGAAGGTGACCTGCTGGTGTTCAACAATACCAGGGTCATGCCGGCGCGACTGTTTGGTCGCAAGGCCTCCGGGGGTGCCGTCGAAATCCTGATTGAGCGGCTTACCGGTGAGACAACTGCGCTCGCGCACATCCGTGCCAGCAAGCCATCCCGATCCGGCACCATCATCCACGTTGCGAGAAGCCGCCACGCCGAACCCGAGGCCCAGCCCGGCAGTGAAAGTCTGCGCGTCACGGGACGCGACGGTGATCTGTACAGTATTGAGGCTGACCGGTCGCTTGCGGGGTTGATGGTGACTTACGGGCATATGCCGCTGCCGCCCTACATCGAGCGCGATGACACGACCGCCGACCGTGAGCGCTACCAGACAGTGTTCGCTTCGCGTGACGGTGCCGTGGCCGCCCCGACAGCAGGTCTGCACTTCGATCGCGACCTGCTGCAGGAACTGGCCGGCCGCGGAATCAGCAGCACGGAAGTCACCCTGCACGTGGGCGCGGGCACGTTTCAACCGGTGCGTGTCGACGATATCACGCAGCATCACATGCACGCGGAGTATCTCGACGTGGGGCAGGCCGCCTGCGATGCCATTGCAGCGACGCGGCAGCGGGGAGGGCGGGTCGTGGCCGTCGGCACAACCGCCGTGCGCAGCCTGGAAACTGCGGCAGCTGCTGGCACCCTGTCTCCTTACCGGGGTGATACCCGGTTGTTCATCAAGCCGGGCTTTCGTTTTCGCTGTGTCGACGCGTTGATCACCAATTTCCACTTGCCCGAATCCACACTGCTCATGCTGGTGAGCGCGCTGGCGGGCCACGCGGCGGTTATGGCGGCCTATTATGAGGCCGTGCGCGAACGCTATCGTTTTTTCAGCTATGGCGACGCCATGT